>JAYSQJ010000160.1:0-2624 GCA_043721635.1 Acidimicrobiales bacterium
GCCGAGAAGTCGAGCCAACCGCTCTCGGTCAGCGCCGCGACGTTGTGGGCGTCGAGGACGAGCACCTGGCGATAGGCGGCGAGGGCCGCGACGGGACGGCCAATGGCGACGTCGGCCTCGGCCTCGGTGAGGAGCTGGCTGATGTGCTGGCTGCGCCCGAGGTCCAGCCCGCCGGTCGCCGAGCTGCCGGCCTGGCGCGGAGCCAGCGCGCCGTAGAGGACGAAGCCGAGGGCCGCGGCGAAGCAGACGGTCGCCACGACGAGCCAGCGGGCCTTGCGCACGCGTCGTCCGAGCACGACGGTCGACGGCGCGTCGGCCAGCGCCGCCAGTTCGGCCTGCGCCCTCGCCAGGGCCTCTCTCTCGCGATCCGCGATCGAGGCGAACTGCTCGGCGGAGAGTTCGCCGGCCTCGCGTTCCCATCGAGCGTCCGCGAGGGAGGCCTCGCGCAGTGCGACCTCGTCGCGCAGTCGCCCGACGTCGCTCACCGTCGCCGCCCGAGCCGTAGGCCGGCGATCAGCATCGCGACCAACGCCGCGACCGGCACGAGCCAGAGCAACGAGCCGAGGCCCGAGGTCGAGGGGCTCAGCAGGACCGACGTGCCGTAGGTCGCCTCGAGCGAGGTCAAAATCTGGCTGTCCGACGCCCCGGCCCGGACGCGCTGGGCGATCTCGTGGCGCACCGCGACGGCCGACGTGGCGTTGCTCTGGGCGACCGAGATGTCCTCGCAGGCCGGGCACTTCACCAACGTCTCGAGGTGCAGAATGCGGCTCTGCGCGCCGGGCGCGCTCGGCGCGCTGATCAGCACCACGGCCACCACGCAGACCAGCGCCACGCACCACAGCCGGAACGAGCGAAGGACCCTCACGACGAGACCCTCGCCACGACGGCCGCCAACTGGTGGGCCGTCGTGGCCCCGAGCAGCGTCACCGCGACCCGTCCGTGGCGGTCGATGACGAACGTCGTCGGCGGGGAGATGACGCCGTAGCGATTCGCGATGACCCCGCCCGGGTCGATGACCGACGGGTAGAGCGAGCCGTAGTGCGACGCGAACTGGGTCGCCGCCGAGACGGGGTCGTTGAAGACGACACCCACTACCCGCACCCCCGAGGCGCGACTCTCCCACGCGTAGGTTGAGAGCTCGGGCGCCTCGGTGGCGCACGGTCCGCACCACGACGCCCAGAAGTTGACGACGACGACGTGGCCGAGTTCGCTCTTCAGGTTGAACGCTCCCCCTCCGAGTTTTGCGCCGATGATTCCCGGGGCGGGCCTTCCGAGCAGGGGACTCGGCGCGTTCGTGGCGCCGCTGACGGGATGACGGGTGCCGAGGAAGACCGAAAAGGCGATCACGACCGCGAAGACGCCGAGCGCAGTCATGCTCACCGTGCGCTTCACAGTGGCACCTCCTCGCGGTGGCGCCGGCGCAAGAACGACAGCGCCGAGCCTCCGCCGAGCAACAGTCCCCCGATCCAGAGCCACGACAGCAGGGGCTCGACGGTGACGCCGAGGAGGACCGACCCGGCCGGCAGATTGGCCTGGAGCTGCGCCCCCGAGGTCGCTCCGTTGCCGCCCATTGCGTCAAAGGTGACGTAGACGTCGCGCGAGAGGTCCGAGAGGATCGCCGGTGTGCCGACGGGCTGGCCGCTGCGCCCGTGGTAGGTGGTGACCGCCGGGTGCAGTGCGTGGTGGTTCACGTCGACGCGCAGTGCCAGCACCGACGCCAGCGGGCCCTGCTGCGTCGAGAACCCGTGGAACGTGATGTACTGGCCCGCGACGACGGTGCTCTGGCCGGTCGCGAGGGTCACCTCGCGGCGCGTCGCGTAGGACGTGGAGGTCACGATCGCGATCGCCATGACGACGACGCCGAGGTGCACGACCATCCCGCCGGCGCTCGGTCCGCGTAGGGCGTACCACCAAGGCTGGCCGCGGCGCCGGTTCGTGACGAAGGCGCCGCGCAACGTGCGCAGTGCCGACCCGGCCGCCGCCGCCGCGAGGAAGTACGCCAACAGGACGACCGGTCGGCGCACGCCGGTCACCGCGAGCAGTGCGACCGCGGCCAGCGCCACCCAGGCGCTGGCGCGAAGGCGCGACCACAGGACCGCCCGGTCCAGCGTTCGCCACCCGACGAGCGGAGCGAGGGTCATCAACATGAGCAACACGACGCTCATCGGCGCGGCGACCGCCGCGAAGTAGGGAGTCCCGACGGTCACCTGACCGCCGTTGACGGCCTCGTAGAGCAGGGGAAAGACCGTGCCCAGCAACACGACCACCGCGAAGCCGACGAACACGACGTTGTTCGCGACGAAGAACGCCTCGCGAGAGAGCGGGTCGTCCACGCCGACCGGCGAGCGAAGTCGGTCGCCGCGCCACGCGAGCAGACCCACTCCGAGACCGACGTTGAGGAGGAAGAAGCCAATCAACAGCGGCCCGAGCGTGCTCGAGGAGAACGAGTGGACGCTCTGCAGGACGCCCGAGCGCGTGAAGAACGTGCCGAGGATCGTCAGCGAGAACGTCGCGATCGCCAACGACAGGTTCCAGACCCGAAAGAGCCCCCGGCGGTCCTGGACGATCACCGAGTGGATGTAGGCCGTCGCCGTCAGCCAGGGCAGCAACGCGGCGTTCTCCAC
>JAYSQJ010000161.1:0-7323 GCA_043721635.1 Acidimicrobiales bacterium
CGCGACGAAGTCGCCGAGACCGTCACGTTGCGTTCGAAAGCAGCGGTCGCGTTGGCCATCTTGACTAGGGTGGCCTCATTGTTATCGCAAGGAGCCCCATGAGCGACCGCACCCTCTTCACCTCGGAGTCGGTAACCGAAGGTCACCCCGACAAAATCGCCGACCAGGTCTCGGACGCGGTACTCGACGCAATCCTCGCCCAGGATCCGACGGCGCGCGTGGCCTGCGAAACGCTTCTGACGACGGGACTGTGCATCGTGGCCGGTGAGATCACCACGAGTGCGTACGTGGACATCAACCACCTCGCGCGCCAGACCATCATCGGCATTGGCTACAACGACGGCGCCATGGGCTTCGACGGGCGCAGCTGTGGCATCCTCGTCTCGCTCGACAAACAGAGCCCCGACATCGCCGAGGGCGTGGACGTGGCGTTCGAACACCGCTCGGGTTCCGGCGGCGAAGACATGCTCAACGCCTTGGGGGCCGGCGACCAGGGGATGATGTTCGGTTACGCGTGCAACGACAACGCGGACTTCATGCCGTTGCCGATCTGGCTGGCCCACCGCCTCTCGATGCGCCTCGCCCAGGTTCGCCACTCCGGGCTGGTGCCGTACCTGCGACCCGACGGCAAGACCCAAGTAACGATTGCCTACGAGGACGGACGTCCGGTCGCGGTCGACACCGTGCTGATCTCGACCCAGCACGAGGACGGCTACGACTCCCAGACGACGATCCGCGACGACGTCCTCGAGCACGTCATCAAGCCAATGCTGCCCGCCGACCTCGACACCAGCTCGATGCGCGTCTTCGTGAACCCCTCGGGCAAGTTCGTGCTCGGCGGTCCCCACGCCGACACCGGGCTCACGGGACGCAAGATCATCGTCGACACCTATGGGGGCATGGCCCGCCACGGGGGCGGAGCCTTCTCGGGCAAGGACCCCTCCAAGGTCGACCGCTCGGGCGCCTACGCGGCTCGCTGGGTCGCCAAGCACGTCGTCGCCGCCGGCGCGGCCGACCGTTGCGAAGTACAGGTCGCCTACGCGATCGGTGTGGCCCGACCGGTGTCGGTCCTCGTTGAAACGTTCGGCACCGAGCGGGTCGACCGGGTCAAGATCGCCAAGGCCGTCGACGCCCTGTTCGACCTGCGTCCGGCCGCGATCATCCGCGACCTGGACCTGCGCCGCCCCGTCTACCAGCGCACCGCGGCCTACGGCCACTTCGGACGAAGTGACCAGGGCTTCACGTGGGAGCAGACGCCCCGCGTCGACGACCTGCGCCGGGAACTGTCGCTATAGAAGTGGGCGCCCCGCGCGCGGTCCAGGTCGTCACCGAGGTCGCGCCCCTCGATCGACCCTTCGACTACCTGGTGACCGAGGGGACCGGCCAAGTCGCTGTCGGCGACCGCGTGCGCGTCGAGTTGCAGCACCGCTCGGTACGTGGATGGGTGGTCGGTGAGGTCGCACCCGAAGGCGAGCTGAAGCCGCTGACGAAGTGGCTGGGCTTCGGACCCCCGCCCTCGATGCTCCCGTTGCTCGCCTGGGCGGGGGAGCGCTGGTACGGTCCGGTCTCACGTTTCCTACTCGCCAGCTCGCCCCGGCACCTCGTCACCTCGCTCCCGAGCGCACCGGCCAAAACGTCGCTCGATCGGGCGGTGCTCGACGCCGCGCTCGTCGTCGCCCCGGGGGTCCTCGAACTCTCGCCGACGACCGACCCGCTCCCGCTGATCCTCGGCGCGTACCAGGCGTCGCAGCAGCGCGAGGGCTCGTTGCTGGTGCTCGTGCCGACCGAGGGTTGGGCCAACCGGCTGCGCGGCCGCCTCGAGCAGCGGGGCTGCGCCGTCGCGGCGGGCGAGGCGCAGTGGGACCGGATGCGCGCCGGATGGCCGGTCGTGGTGGGCTCGCGGGGCGCGGCGCTCGCGCCGGTGCCCCGGGTTGCCGGTGCGGTCGTGTTGGACGCGGACGACGAGGCCTTCCGATCGGTGGGCTCGCCCACCTGGGACGCGGTGGCGATGGTGCGCGAGCGCTGTCGGATCGACGGGGCGCCCCTGTGGTGCACCTCGATGGTCCCCTCACCGGCGCTGCTCGACGACGGGCCGTACGAGGTTGAGGAGGCCGTCGCGGCCGGCTGGCCCCGGATCGTCGTCGCGGACCGGCGCCTCGCTGACCCTCACGACGGCGCGTTGTCGGGCGTCGCGCTCGACGCCGCCCACCGGGCGCTGCGCGGTGACGAGCCCGTCGCCGTCGTGGTCGTCCTGCAGCGGCTCGGCCTTGGCCGGCTGTTTGCCTGTCACAAGTGCGGCGAGCTCGCGCGCTGCGTCGAGTGCGGTTTGGCGGAGGAGGAGGTCGCCGAGGGGCTGGCCTGTCGGGACCGCCACGAGTCACGCGCCAACTTCTGTCGGTCGTGCGGTGCGACGAACCTGAAGCGGGTGCGCGTAGGTGTGACGACCATGGCGCGCGACGTGGCGGCCCAACTGGGCCAGTCCGTGACGGAACTGACCGCCACGAGCGTCCCGGACGCACCCGCGCACCGGATCGTCGTGGGCACCGAGGCGGTGTGGCGTCACGTGCGACGTTGCGCGGTGGTCATCTTCCTCGATTTCGACCAGTACTTGCTCGCGCCTCGCTCGTCGTCGCGACGCAGTGCCGTCACCGCTGTCGGCAAGGCCGCCCGGCTGGTGGGGCCCCGGCGCGAGGGACGGGGCGAGGTCGTGCTGCAAACGAGACGGGGCGAGGACCCGGTCGTCGCGGCGCTCGTCGATGGTCACATGGCGGGACTCGTCGCCGACGACGTGACGACGGCGCGCCTGCTGGGCCTCGCGCCCTACGGAGCCGTCGCGGAGGTCTCGGGCGACGGCGCCGCGGAGTTCGTCGAGCCGCTGCGGGACCTCGGGGTGGACGTCCACGTCACGTCGAAGGGTTACGAGGTCCGGGCGGCGGACGCCGCGACGCTTTCGGCGGCGTTGCGTCGTTCACCCCGTCCGCCCGGGCGGCTGCGGGTCGCCGTCGAGTAGCGCCGGGCGCCGTCGGACCTGGATGCGGGGTCGTCGGCGGTAACGTGGGTCGGTGAGCACGCTACCGATCCGCATCTACGGTGACCCGGTGCTGAATCAGGTGACGACGGAGTTCGAGAATATCGACGGAAAGGTCGCGGCGCTGGCCGACACCATGATCGAGACGATGTACGAGGCCCCGGGCGTCGGGCTCGCGGCCAACCAGATCGGTGTGCAAAAGCGCCTCTTCGTCTACGACAAGGGCGAGGGCCCGGTCGTGGTGGTGAATCCGGTGATCGTCGAGTCGAGCGGCGAGTGGACCTACGAAGAGGGCTGCCTCTCCGTGCCCGGCCTCAGCTGGGAGATCACCCGCGCCAATTCCGTCCACCTGGTCGGCTTTGACCTAGCGGGCAACGAGATCAGTGTGGAAGCCGACGAGTTCGAGGGTCGGATCTTTCAGCACGAGATGGACCACCTGAACGGTGTGTTGCTGATCGCGCGGCTCGACGCCGATCAGAAGAAGGAAGCCAAGAAGATCCTGCGCCAGCGCCAGTTCCCGGTCGCCCCCCACGATCCTGACGGCCTGCACCTCTTGTAGACCGTGATGCGCCTCGCGTTCCTCGGAACCCCCGAACCGGCCGTGGCGTCGCTGCACGCACTGGTCGCGGCCGGTCACGACGTCGCCATCGTCATTACCCGCCCCGACCGGCGGCGGGGACGTGGGGGCGCTCATTCGGCCAGTCCGGTGAAGGTCGCGGCCGAGTCGCTCGGGATTACCGTCGCCCATCGCCTGGCCGACCTCGACGGACGGGGCGTCGAACGTGGCGTCGTCGTCGCCTACGGCGCGATGATCCCGGTACGCGTGCTCGAGGCCGTTCCGATGCTCAACGTCCACTTCTCGCTGCTGCCCCGTTGGCGCGGCGCCGCGCCCGTCGAGCGGGCGATCCTCGCCGGGGACGCAGAGACGGGCGTGTGCATCATGTCGCTCGAGGAGGGTCTCGACACGGGCCCCGTGCACCTGGAGCGGCGCGTCGTCGTCGACGACAAGACGGCGGCGCAACTGTACGGGGAGTTGGCCCTGGTCGGTGCCGCGGCCCTCGTCGAGGTCCTGGCGTCGCCGAATCTCTTGGCCCATCCTCGGGCTCAGGTGGGGACGGTGACCTACGCCGAGAAGCTGACCAAGGAGTCGTGGCACGTGACGCCGACGATGTCGCGGTCGGGGGTGCTTCGCACGGTGCGCCTCGGAAGGGCCTTCACGTTGGTCGACGGACGACGACTGCGCATCGACGACGCGCGACCCGGTGCGGCCCTCGAGATCGCGCCGGGATCGATTTCGAGCCACGACGGCGAGGTGATCATCGGCGCCGCGGATGGCCCGGTCGTACTCGATCGGGTGCAGCCCGAGGGATCGCGACCGATGCCGGCGAGCGCATGGTGGATCGGGGCGCGGCTCGACGCGTCGGCCGCTCGGTGGTCGTAGCGATTCAAGCAACGCCCTAGGCTGAACGAGTGACAGCGATCGACGCCGGCCCGACCGGAGCACTTCGAGTGGCGCCTTCTATCCTGGCCGCCGACTTCGGCGAGTTGGCCGAGGCGGTGCGTGAGATTGACGCCCAGACCGACTGGCTGCACGTCGACGTCATGGACGGCCACTTTGTTCCTAACGTGTCGATTGGCCCGCCCGTGGTGCAGTCACTTCGCCGTTACAGCACCCGGTTCTTCGACTGTCACCTGATGATGAGCGAACCGGCGCGATACCTCGAGGCCTTCTCTCGGGCCGGTGCCGACGGTTGCACCGTGCACGTCGAGGTCGGAGGCACCGCGTCACTTATCAGCGACGCCCGGGCCCTCGGGCTGCGGATTGGCCTGGCGGCCAACCCGGACACCACCTTCGACGCGGTGGCCCCGTTCCTCGGTGATATCGACCTCCTGCTCTTGATGACGGTCTTTCCGGGCTTCGGGGGCCAGTCGTTCATGGGCGAGGTCATGACCAAGGTCGCCCAGGCCCGCCGCGAGGTCGACGCCAACGCCCTCGCCGTCGACATCGAGGTGGACGGCGGCATCGACGTCGTCACCGGGCCGATCGCCGTCGAGGCCGGGGCCAATGTCCTCGTCGCCGGGTCGGCGATTTTCGGCCGTCCGGACCCGCTCGAGGCCGCCCGCGAGTTGCGAGAGGCCGCGAACGAGGTACGTCGATGAAGTTCTCGAACACCGAACTCATGACGATGGCCATCGCGGCCGGTGAGAAGGCCCGCTACCTGGCGCCACCGAATCCTTGGGTCGGTGCGCTCGTCGTGAGTGCGCGCGGCGTCGTGCTCAGCGAGGGCCATACCCAGGTCCCCGGCGAGTCGCACGCCGAGGTCCAGGCACTTCGCCGGGCCGGTGAGGGGGCACGCGGCGCGACGTTGGTCGTCACGCTCGAGCCGTGCTGTCACGTTGGTCGTACCGGTCCGTGCGTCGAGGCGATCGTCGGGGCCGGCATCGCCAGGGTCATCGTGGGCACGCTTGATCCTGATCCGCGCGTCTCGGGCCGGGGGATCGAGCTCTTGAAGGCCTCGGGGATCGACGTCGAGTTGGGGGTTGAGGAAGACCTGGTCCGCACCCAACTGGCCTCGTACATCTGGCACCGGGTGACGGGACGGCCCTACGTCGTAGTGAAGATCGCGAGCACCCTCGACGGTATCGTCGCCATGGCCGACGGCACGAGCCAGTGGATCACCGGCGAAATGGCGCGACGTGACGCCCACGTGCTGCGCGCCCAGAGCCAGGCCGTCCTCGTCGGCGCCGGCACCGTGCGCAGTGATGATCCTTCGCTGACGGCCCGACTGGACGACATCGTGGTGGAGCCGCTGCGCGTCGTGCTGGGCCTGGCGCCCGAGGGCGCGAAGGTGCGCCCGTGTCTCGAACTCTCAGGCGACTTGGGCCTCGTGCTCGACGAGCTCGGCCAGCACGACGTGCTGCAACTGCTCGTCGAGGGCGGTCCGACCACCGCCGGTTCGTTCCTCGAAGCCGGTCTCGTGAACCACGTGGTCTGGTACCAGGCGGCCGCCTTCGCGGGCGGCCAGGGGAACCTGAGTGCCCTTCATTTCTTGGCGACGCCGACCATCGCCGCACTGCGCCGGGGTCGAGTGGTGGACGTGCGGCGAATCGGCGAAGATATACGCATAGACGTGGAGGTCTGATGGCGTTGTCAACGATCGAAGAGGCGATAGACCAGTTGCGCCGTGGCGGAATGGTGGTGGTGGTCGACGACGAGGATCGCGAGAACGAGGGCGACCTGATCATGCCCGCCGAGGACGTCACGCCCGAGAACATGGCGTTCTACCTCGAGCACACCTCGGGCGTGTTCTGCGTGCCCCTGGAGTCCTCGAGAGCCGACGAGCTGGAGCTGCCCTTAATGGTGGTGGCCAATACCGAGGCGCAGCGCACGGCCTTCACCGTGACGGTCGATTTTCGCCACGGCACGACGACCGGCATTTCGGCGAGCGACCGAGCGGCGACCGTGCGGGCGTTGATTGACCCCACGACGCGCCCGACGGACCTCAACCGCCCCGGGCATATCTTTCCGCTGCGCTACCGGCCGGGTGGCGTCTTGAAGCGAGCCGGCCACACCGAGGCGACCGTCGACCTTTGCCGCCTGGCGGGCAAGTTCCCCTCGGGCGTGCTGTGTGAGATCGTCTCGGCGGACAAGTCCGACATGGCGCGCCTACCCGAGCTCGAGCAGTTCGCCTCGACCCATCACCTGCCGATCATTTCGATCGCCGACCTGATCCGCTACCGTCGCCATCACGAGAAGCTCGTTCGACGGATCGCCGAAGCCTCCATGCCGACCGAGTACGGCCAATTCCAGGTCTACGTCTTCGAGAGCGTGCTGGACGGTGAGCAGCATTTGGCCATGGTGTACGGCGACATCGACTCGATCCGTGACGTGCTCGTGCGCGTGCACTCGGAGTGCCTGACCGGCGACGTCTTCGGCTCGCTGCGTTGCGATTGCGGACCGCAGCTCGAGACGGCCCTGGCGAAAGTGGCCGCCGAGGGCGCTGGCGTGGTCGTCTACCTGCGGGGTCACGAAGGGCGCGGGATCGGCCTCGGCCACAAGATCCGCGCCTACGCGCTCCAAGAGGACGGTCGCGACACGGTGGACGCCAACATCGAACTCGGTCTGCCGGTCGATTCGCGCGAGTACGGTATCGGCGCCCAGATCCTCGTCGACCTTGGCGTGACCGACATGCGCCTCATGACGAACAATCCGAGCAAATACGGCGGGCTCGAGGGCTTCGGCTTGAACATTGTCGAACGCGTGCCGCTCGAGAGTAGTCCCACGGCCTTCAATA
>JAYSQJ010000162.1:0-8883 GCA_043721635.1 Acidimicrobiales bacterium
CGTCGATGGCGATGGGTGGTGGGCTCGATGCTGGGAGCCTACCCAACACGCCATCAAATTCGACGTGGACCACATGAGGTGGGATCTTCCCAAGAGTCCCAAGGCGTCGCGCGCAACTACGCTCACCTGGAGTGAACGACGAACACGCCGCCGGCGCCGTCCAACAACACCGGCCGAGGGAACGAGGAGTCGTCGACGGCTCCCATGGGCCGGCAACCGGCTCCCTGCGGCGCCCGACGTGGCGACGCCCGTTGGCGACGTCGTTCGTGGTCGTGGTCGCGGTGGTCGTGTTCGGCGCCAATCCACCCATCGGTGCCGCCCCCAACGTCAACCTGCCGCCGTTCACCTCGAGGGTCGTCTCGATCGACGCGACCCAGCTTGGCGCGACGTGGCGGCCGGGATGTCCGGTGGCGCCGGCGCAACTGCGACTGCTGGAGATGAGCTTCGTGGGCTTCAATGGACGGGCGCGCACGGGGTCAATGGTGGTGAACACCCAGGTCGCCCGCTCGGTCATTCGAGTCTTTGCGGCGCTCTACGCGGTTCGGTTTCCACTACGTCGGATGGTGCCGGCGTCGCGATTTGGTGGCTCGGACTCCAAATCGATGGCGGCGGACAACACTTCGGACTTCAATTGCCGCGACGCCGTCGCGTCGGGGCCGCGCCAGTGGTCGGTGCACGCCTTCGGCGAGGCGATCGACGTCAACCCGGTCGAGAACCCGTACGTCGTTGACGGCGCCGCCCAACCGGTAGCCGGCCGGGCCTTCCTGAGTCGTCACGACGTGCGACCGGGGATGGCCGTTTCCGGCGGGGCACTGACGAACGCATTCGCGTCCGTAGGGTGGTACTGGGGAGGACGATGGAGCTCGTCGCCGGACTACCAGCACTTCTCCGCCACGGGCGGCTGAGCCTCCTTGGGGGCCTCGGCCTCGCGGTCCTCGCGGCGACCGCTGTCGGCGCCGCGATCGTCCCCGGCACCGCCGCGATCGTCCCCGGCACCGCGGCGCAACGGACCTCGTCGCACGTGGCACCGTGCACCACGTTGGCCGACTCCATCCCAGCCACGTCGGGCCACGACGAGCTCCTGACGGTGATCGCGCCTTCGGACCGGTCCCCGACGGCGATATTCCAGATGTACCGTCGCACGGGGGCATGCTTTGAGACGGTCGCCGGCCCCTACGCGGCGTTCGTGGGGATCAACGGGGTCTCCGCGCGTCACCGTGAGGGCGACTTGACAACGCCAATCGGCCTCTTCGGGATTGAGACGACGATGTACGGCGTCGATCCGAACCCCGGCGTGACCTACCGCTACCACCAGTTCACGTGCGGCGACTGGTGGGACGAGGATCCGCGGTCGGCGCTCTACAACCACTTCGTGCACGTGCGCTGCGACACCGCGCCAAACTTCGCGCGCAACTCCGAGTCGCTCTGGACGAAGGTCCCGGCCTACGACTTCTTCGCGGTCGTCAACTACAACACCTCGCCAGTCGTGCCCGGCCGGGGATCGGCCATCTTTCTGCACGTGTCGAAGAACTCCCCGACGACCGGCTGCGTCAGCATCGCCAAGGTCCACCTCTTGAAGGTGCTACGGCTGCTTCGAATTTCGGACCACCCCGTCATCTACATCAACACCCGCGCGGCGTTGCCGGGCTGAGCGCACGTTCGGTCGCCGGGCCGATCGTGGCCGATCGCGTCAGTGCGCTGAGGGGGGGCTCCATCGAATCAGCGCGGCCCGATCGGCTTTGACGTAGCCGTGCTCGTCGAACCAGCGCGCCGACTCGTAGAGCGCGTGCGCGGCCGGTCGCGACGTGTAGCCGAGCTCCTCACGGCCCCGCGAGTCGTCGAAGGTCATTGGCGTCGCGGCCATCTTCGCGGCTTCGAGCGGGACGCTCGGCTCGCGGCGCAGAAGGTCTCCTTCGATGAACTGCGAGAGGCGCCCGGCGAAGAGGGGGAAGGCCGAGGGGAAGCGCCGGTTCGCTGGCGGAAGAGCGGTCGCCTGGGCGAGGATGGTCAGCAGGGCGGCCATCGAGATGTTCTCGCCGCCCAAGATGTAGCTGCGACCCTGTCGACCCCGCTCGAGCGCGAGCAGGTGGCCCGTCGCGACGTCGTCGACGTGCGCGACGTTCATCGCCGTGTCGACAAATCCCGGGATGCGGCCGTTTAGGTAGTCGAGGACCAACTTGCCCGACGGCGTCGGTCGGTGGTCGTAGGGACCGTGGGGCATCGTCGGCAGCACGAGGACTACCGGAGCCCCCTGGGCGGCGAGGCGCAGGACCTCGTGCTCGGCGACGTACTTCGTCTGCTTGTAGTTCCCGTGGAGGTGCGCGACGTCGGCGACGTCGTCCTCACTGGACGCCAGCCCGGACTTGGTCTGCCATAGTCCCAGCGTCGCGACGCTCGACGTGTAGACGATCCGCTCCACGCCGGCCTCGGCGGCCGCCCGCACGACGTTGCGACTTCCCTGGACGTTGACGGCGTAGAAGCTCGAGGGGTCCTTCGGCCAGAAGCCGAACTTGGCGGCCAGGTGAAAGCAGAAGCGCGCTCCGTCGAAGACGTCGGCGAGGCTCGCCTCGATCGTCACGTCCGCGTCGCGCCGCTCGACGTCGAGTCCCTCTAGGTTCGACGACGACGCCCCCGGCTCCAGGAGAGCCAGCACGTCGGCGCCGCGAGCGAGCAGCGCCCGCGTCACCGCCGAGCCGACGAACCCCGCGGCCCCGGTCACCACGACCCGGTCGCCCCGTGCGAGCACGAAGCTCACGATGGGACTCGCGCCTGGGACGACGAGGGCGTTCGCCGGAGCACGCCCTTGGCCATGGTCAGCCCGAACGAGACCAGCCAGCCGACCTTCTTCTCCGCATCGGTCAACAGTTCGTCGAGGGCGTTGACGAACTGGTCGATCTCCGCTTCGGCGGCGATCAGGGGCGGTAGGAGCTTGATCACGTTCATGTTGTCGGCCGCCACCTGGGTCAAGATGCCGTAGCGCTGGAAGAGCGGTACGACGAGTGTCTGGGAGAACATCGCGGTGCGCGTCGCCTCGACCATGCGCCAGCGTCGCTTGAGGGCCGGCGTGCTCGGCGGACCGAAGACGACGCCGATCATCTGGCCCCGCCCGCGTACCTCGTGCAGGAATTCGTGGCGCGTCGCCAACTCCTCGAGTCTCGCGCGCCAGACGTCGCCCATCGCTGAGGCGTGCTCGACGATCCGCTCGTCGTCGAAGACCGACAACGTGGCGAGACCCGCGACCATGGCCAGCTGGTTGCCCTTGAAGGTCGTCGAATGGACCATGGCCCGGTCCATCGAGGAGTAGACGGAGCGAAAGACTTTGTCGCTCGCCAGCATCGCCCCCACCGGGACGAAGCCGCCCGAGAGCGCCTTGGAGACCGTGATGATGTCGGGGGAGAGCCCGTAGTGCTCGAAGGCGTAGAAGCGGCCCGTGCGACCGAGCCCGGTCTGCACCTCGTCGCAGATGAAGAGCGCCCCCGCCTCGTGGACGGCGGCCTCTAGTGCGCGCCAACGCTCGGCGTCGAGTTCGACGACGCCCTTGCCCTGGATCGGCTCGACGATGAGGGCCGCCACGTCACCTCGACGGAGCTCCTTCTTCAGTGCGTCGAGGTCGCCGAGGGGGACCTCGGTGGTGTCGGGCATCAGGGGGCCGAAACCGTTGCGGAACTCGGCAGATCCGTTGAGCGCCAACGCGCCCATCGTGAGGCCGTGGTAGGCGTGGGCGTGGTAGAGGATTCGGTGGCGCTTGGTGCTGGCCCGAGCGAACTTGATCGCGGCCTCCACGGCCTCGGCACCGGAGTTGCAGAAGAAGGCCCGCTCGATCTGCTTCGGACTGCGGGTTACCAGTTGCTCGGCCAACAGGCCGGGCAGGAGGGCGCAGTCCAACTGGACCATGTTGGGCAGATCGGCGTCGAGGGCTTGTCGCAGCGCGTCCTTCACGACCGGGTGGCTGCGGCCGAGCGCGAAGACCCCGAAGCCGCTGAGCAGGTCCAGGTAACGCATGCCTTGTTCGTCGTAGAGGTAGCAACCCTCGCCGCGTTGGTAGAAGCGATCGAAGCCGAGGGTCGTGACGACCTTGGTCAACTTGGGGTTGAGGTAGCGCTCGTGGAGCTCGAAGTTCTCCCCGTGGCGTTCTTCCAGCAGTTTTAAGAGTTCAAAGGGCATGGCGCTCCTCTCAATGGCCACAATCTATTACCGCCCGTGTGTGGATGTCGCTCTCAATCGACCACCGCTGTTCACTACGATTCGCACATGACGAATGCGAAGGACGACCACATCCTCGCCATCGACGTGGGCGCGACCTTCATCAAGTTCGGGCTCGTTAACTCCATCAGTCGTCAGCTCACCGACCAGCGTCGGATCGAGACGCCCTATCCCTGCCTACCCGGGCGGCTCATTGCAGTCCTGACGGACGAGATTACGCGCAGCGGGTGCAGCTACGTGGGCGTTGGGTTTCCCGGCGACTTTCGCGACGGTGTCGTCGTCGAGCCGGGCAACCTCTCTCGGGCCGGCGGCATCTCGAGCGACATCGACCCGGTTATCCACGACCAGTGGATCGGGCTGGACCTCGAACGGGCCCTCAGGTCCGCGACCGCGCGCGACGTGCGCGTGGTCAACGACGCGACGCTGGCCGCGCTCGGATGTTGCCAGGGGGCGGGTCGAGAACTGGTAGTCACGTTGGGCACCGGGTTCGGTATCGCCTTCGTCGTGGACGGCGTCAACCAGGGTATCCGCGATGTCGGCGGACTGGTTTTCCAGGACTCGCGAACCTACGACCAACTGTTCGGCGAACCGTCGCGGATGCGCGACGAGGATCGGTGGCACGAGCTGTTGCACCTTGCGGTGTGTGACTTTGCGACGGAGTTCACGCCCGACACCATCCACGTGGGGGGAGGCAACGCCCGTCGGATTCAACCCGATTTCTTCGACGATCTCGGCCGGCGAGTCGTCTTCAGCGACAACGAGGCGACCCTGCGCGGAGCGGCGAAGTTGTTCACTGCGTGAGAGGTTCCCCGTCCATTGAACACTCCATGGGGAGATGAATCTCGAGTCGGAATCGACGTGACAGCTCAGAGCGCTTATACCGGTCACCGCTACTGTGAGTAGGTAGCATCGTCGCGCGCGGAGCCAATCCGCGTGAACTGGGAACGAGGGCGAATGACCACCATCTTCGAAGAAGAGATCATCTCCCAGGCCGACATTCTACGCAGTCGAGCAGGGGTGGGAACGCAACAGGCAGCGGCCGCTGCGGTCACGTGGGACGGCGTCACTCACGCCGTCGTGGCCGCACGGGGGTCGTCGGACAACGCGGCCATCATGTTCCAGTACCTCGCGGGCCAGGAACTCGGACTGCTCGTCGCGCTCTCGGCGACGTCGCTCTACGACGGCGAGACGCCGATCGGACTCGACGGCGCGGGTGTGCTCGTGATCTCCCAATCGGGCCGCACACCGGGCATGATCGAGGTCCTTCGTCAGGCTCGCGTCCAAGGCCGCCCCGCGATGGTCGTGACGAACGACGTCAACTCGCCGGTGGCGTTGGCGAGCGACACGGTCATCGACCTCTGCGCTGGTCCGGAGCGGGCGATCGCGTCGAGCAAGACCTTCTCCACCACGTGGCACGCCCTCGCGCAGCTGGTGGAGGCCCTGAAGGGCACGTCGCTCGTGGGTCTCGACGCGCTCCCCGACGTGGTCGAGCGGGTCTCGCGGTGGGCACTCGCCGCGTCGATGCCGACCTCGATCCTCAACGCCCCGGGCGGCCTGACGGTGGTCGGACGGGGAATCGGCTTCGCGGTGGCCTCGGAGATCGCTCTCAAGGTCAGAGAGGTGACCGGCATCCGGGCCGAGGCCTTCGCGGCCGCGGACTACCTCCACGGTCCCAGCGGCGCCGACGGGGCGCAGAGCACGCTGTTGTTAGTTCTGACCGACGAGTTAACAGACGAGATCGCCTCCAGCGTCCTCGATTCGTGCCGTCAGATGGGAATGGGAACGGTGGTGTTGCGCACTTCGAATCGTGCATCGTGTGAGTCTGACGACGAAATTATCATCGAAGAAGTGACTCCGAACTGGTCGCTCGGCCTCGCGCAGGTGATCGTGGGACAGGTTCTGGCGCTGCGCATCGGCGAGCTCCGTCATCGCCCCATCGACACCTCGCCGGGCTTGCACAAAGTGACGCTGACGGCGTAATCGGCGAGCGATTTCGCACGGCGCGTTGTACTAGGTTCACTGGCAGGTGCATTCCCAGGGGAGGCGAAGCGCATGGTGCCAGTTGCAGAACTGACCGACAGGAACTGTCAGCATCAGGCGTTGTCGGTAGGGATACCGAGCCTCCTTGCTCGAATGGACCGGTGCGTATTCATTGGTCGGTGACACAGTGAACTGGTGAACCCCCGGGTTCTTAAGTGGAGGAGTTGCAGTATGAGAAGTAAGTTTAAAGTGGGTCTCTTCGCTTCGTCCCTGGCCTTGATCGCTAGTACTTGCGTGATGGCGCCATCACTCGCCGGCGCGTCGCCGCAGAAGGCCCTGAACTTGGACAACGAGCAGGGCGAGCTCTGGCCCTGCTCGTTCACTCCGTTCAACGGCTTCGATGCTCAGTTCTCGGTCGGCGTGACCTACGAGACGTTGGACTTCATCAACGCGCTCCAGAATCAAAAGACGACACCGTGGCTCGCGACGGCCTACGCGTGGAGCAACAACAACAAGACGCTCACCTTCACGATTCGCTCCGGCGTGAAATGGACTGACGGTCAGCCCTTCTCGGCCGCTGACGTGGTCTACACCTTCAACCTGTTGAAGAAGTACCCGGCGCTGGACCTCAACGCGGTCTGGTCGGTGCTCTCGAGCGTCACCCAGTCCGGCGCCAACAAGGTCGTGCTCAACTTCTCGACGGCCGCGGTGCCCTACTTCTACTACGTGGCGGACCAGGTGCCGATCGTTCCCCAGCACATCTGGAGCAAGATTGCCAACCCGGTGACCGACCCGATCGCCCAGCCGATCGGCACCGGTGGCTACATCATGTCCAAGTGCTCGGGCGCGAACATCCAGTGGACGGCGAACCCGCACTACTGGCAGCCGGGCATGCCGACCGTCAAGACGCTGAACATGCCCTCCTTCCTGTCGAACAACACCGCGAACGAGTACCTCGCGACCGGTCAATCGGCGTACGGCGCGCAGTTCATTCCGAACATCAAGACGTACTTCGTAGCGAAGAAGCCCGGCAATGGCTACTGGTTCCCGCCGGTCGCGAACGTCGTGCTCTTCCCGAATCTGAAGTCCGGTCCGACCGCTGACGTCGCGGTCCGTCAAGCAATCAGCTACGGCATCAACCGAGCCAGTGTCTCGAAGATTGGTGAGTACGGTTACGAGCCACCGGCGAGCCAGACCGGCATCGTCGCCCCGACGTTCTCGTCGTGGTCGAGTAGCGCGGCCTCGAGCGCCTTTGGCAATGGGTACAACCCCGCCAAGGCGAAGTCGATCCTGAAGGCCGACGGTTACAAGATGGACAGCAGTGGCATCTTCGCGAAGAACGGCAAGGAGCTGTCGCTATCGATCATCACCAACGGTGGCTACTCCGACTGGATTGCCTCCATGCAGGTGGTCGCCTCGCAGCTCGGCAAGGTCGGCATCAAGGTGAAGGTCGACCCGGTCGCCAGCACCAACTTCACCACCGACGTCTTAAACGGCCAGTTCCAGCTCGCCTACGACAATGAGACCGGCGGACCGTCGCCGTTCTACGAGATGCGCCAGTGGATGTATTCGAAGAACTCGGCCGCGATTGGCAAGCCCGCCGCCTCGAACTGGGAGCGTTTCTCCAGCCCGGCCGTCGACAAACTGCTCAACCAGTACGGAGCGACGACGAGCACGGCACTGCAGCACTCGATTGTCAACCAGCTCCAGATGGTCATGGTCAAGCAGTTGCCGGTCATCCCGCTCCTCGAGGAAGTTGACTGGTTCCAGTACAACAACAAGGAGTACTCCGGGTTCCCGAGTGCCGCCAACCCTTACGCGCAGCCGGGCCTGTACAACGTGCCCGACTGGGGCGTCGTGGTTCTGCACTTGAAGCCTCTCAAGTAATCAATTGCCGGTCTGAGTCGGGGAGATGAGGTTCCTAGCTCGCCGTATAGGTTTCCTGCTCGTAGCACTGTGGGCGGCCCTAACGGTGAACTTCTTCATCCCCCGACTCATGCCCGGCAACCCCGCCGAGGCGATGATGGCGAGGTTCAAGGGGCACGTCAACCCCTCGGCCATCCACGCCCTCGAAGTGGCCTTCGGCGTCGGCGGGCACCAGAGCCTCATCTCGGCCTACTTCGCGTACCTCAACGACACCCTGCACGGCAATCTTGGGATCTCGCTGCTCAACTTTCCGCTGCCGGTCTCGACGGTGATCTCCAGGGCCCTGCCCTGGTCGCTCGGCCTCGTCGGACTCTCGACAATCTTCGGCTTCATCATCGGCACGGCGCTCGGCGCGATCTCGGCGTGGCGCCGTGGCGGGCTGCTGGACAGCGTCCTGCCACCCGTCTTCATCGTCGTCTCGGCCTTCCCGTACTTCTGGATCGGTTTGCTCTCCATCTGGTTCTTTGCCTTGACGCTCGGCTGGTTCCCGCTGCTGGGCGGCTACTCCCAGACGGTCAACCCGACCCTGTCCCTCTCATTCGTCCTCGACATCCTCGACCACGCCGTGCTGCCCTCGTTCACGATCCTGATCACCTCGATTGGCGGGTGGATTCTCACGATGCGCAACAACATGATTACCGTCGTGGCGGAGGACTACGTGAAGATGGCCCGCGCGAAGGGACTCAAGCCCCGGCGAATCCTCTTGCAGTACGCCGGGCGCAACGCATTGCTACCGAATCTCACGGGCTTCGCCATGTCGCTCGGTTTCGTCAT
>JAYSQJ010000163.1:0-9300 GCA_043721635.1 Acidimicrobiales bacterium
CCGGCCGCGACCGCGCCCTCGACGTCCTCGAGCCTCGCCACCCCGCAGATCTTGATATACGAAGGGCCGGTGAACTCAGCCACGTCCGACCCACGGAACCGACGCGAAGCTGCGCACCATCTCTTCGACCGCACTGGACGTGACGAAGACCTCGCCCACCAGCACGGCGTCAAAGCCGGCCGCGGCCGCCCGGCGGACGTCGCTGACCGATCCGAGGCCCGACTCGCAGACGGTCAGCGCCGTGGCGGGCAGCGCGTCGATGACCGAGGCGGCGCGGGTGGGGTCGACCTCGAAGGTGGCCAGGTTGCGCTGGTTGATCCCGATCATCCGTGCACCAGCGTCGAGCGCCCGCCCGGCCTCCTCGCGGTCGTGGACCTCGACGAGGGCGTCGAGGCCGCAGGTCTCGGCCAGCACGAGCAGGTCGCGCAGCTCGTCGTCGGCGAGCGCCGCCACGATGAGCAGCACCGTGCTCGCCCCCATGGCCGCGGTGTCCAGCACGTCGTTCGGGCCGACCGTGAAGTCCTTTCGTAGCAGGGGCAGGCTGACGACCCGTGACACCTCGACGAGGTCCTCGACGGAACCGGCGAAGCTGTCCTCCTCGGTCAGCACCGAGACGCCGGTCGCACCGCCATTGGCGTAGGCGGAGGCCATCTCGGTGGCTTTCAGGTACTCGTTGAGCCATCCTCGGCGGGGCGAACGGCGCTTCACCTCGGCGATCACCTTCACGTGGGGATTGGCGCGATCGACGAGTGCCTCGCGGAGCGAGGGGCCGTCGTAGTGCACGTCGGCGATCCGCTCGCGCCAATCACGCCCGTCGAGGGCGGCACGGCAACGATGACGTTCGAGGATCTCGTCGAGGTACGTCGCCGCCATCTCTAAATCGTAGTTGTGAGGAGATCATTTCGATTCGCGACTAACTTGTCCCTATGTCAAGGTCCGTCATGCGACGTCACCCGTGACCGGGTCGTTCTCGAGCGAAGTCCTCGATCCCCTCGTTCACGGCACCGACCTCGAACGCGGCGCCGCGCGCGATGCGCTCACCGCCATCCTCGAGGGCCGAGTCGAAGGAGTTCTGATCGCGAGCTTCCTGACGGCGCTCACCGCCAAGGGTGAGACCGCCGACGAGATGACCGGCTTCATCGACGCCATGATGGCCACCGCCACGACCTTCGACGTGGGCCCCGACGCGATCGACGTCGTCGGCACCGGGGGCGACCGCCTACACACGGTGAACATTTCGACCATGGCGTCGCTGGCCGTCGCCGGGTGCGGCGTGCCCGTCGCGAAGCACGGCAACCGAGCTGCCTCGTCGTTGGTCGGTTCGGCCGACGTCCTCGAGGCCCTCGGCGTGCGACTCGACGCCCCCGAGGAAGTCGTGCGCAACTGCGTCGCCGGAGCGGGCATTGGATTCCTGTTCGCGCCGACGTTCCATCACGCCCTGGGCTACCTGACGCCGATCCGGCGGGCGTTGGGCTTTCGGACGATCTTCAACGTCCTGGGGCCCCTGGCCAATCCCGCCCTGGTGCGCCGCTCGCTCATCGGCGTCGCCCAAGCGCCACTACTCGAGCACATGGCGTGGGTGCTCGTCGCGCGGGGCATCGACTACGCGATCCTGGTGAGCGGCGACGACGGCCTCGACGAACTATCCCTCGGCGCCCCCTCGACCCTGCACATCATCACACCCCTCGGCGCCGAGGTCCTGCGGATGGACGCTCCGGCGGAGCTGGGCCTGCACCACCCCGTCGACAGCATCCGCGGCGGTGACACCGTGCACAACGTGCACGTGGTACGCGACTTCCTCGAGGGGCGCCGGGGCCCGGTCTTCGACGTCGTGTGCGCGAACGCCGCGCTGGCGCTCATGGTGGCCGGACGGGCGACGTCGCTCCCCCATGGCTTCGCGTTGGCCACGGAGAGCGTCGTCGAGGGTCGCGCCGCGACAGCGCTCGAGCGACTGATCGAGATCTCAAACGCCTAAAGCGGTCGCAGGTCCCTCTTGTAGCGACGGGCGTTGCTGACGTAGAGCGCCGCGCCCAACGCTATCTCGTCGACGTTGCTAGCGTCGGGCCGGATTGTCGCGGGGACTCCGACCGCCAGGGCGTTCTCGGGCACGTCGGTGCGGTTGCGCACGACGGCCCCCGCGGCCACGGTCGCGCCACTGCGGACGTTCGCCTCGTGCAGCACCACCGATCCGCTGCCGATGAGCGCCCGGTCGTGAACGACGCACCCTTCGAGGTGGGCCAGGTGACCGACCACGCAGTCGTCGCCGACGACCGTGGGGTAGTCGGCGACGGCGTGGACCACGGCACCGTCCTGTATCGAGGTCCGCTCGCCGATCAGAATCGTCCCGTAGTCACCGCGCAGGACAGCACCCGGCCACACCGAGGAGTCGGCACCGATTCGCACGTCGCCAATCACGACCGCGTCGGGGTGCACGAAGGCGTCGGGGTGAATCGTGGGCGTCCGGTCACCGAGCGCGTAGATGGGCATGGCCGACCTCCTAGTGGCTAAGCCACGAAACTAACTGATAGACGCGCCAGATCAGGTAAATGACCGTCGCGACGATGAAGAAACGCCACAGCCACGGCATCGGCTCGCGCTCGGGCGCGCTGACGTCGGCGCCGCAGATCTCACAGGTGTCGCCCGCGACGGGGCGGTCGCAGTGCTCGCACCACTGGGCCACTATTCGACCCGGACGCGCACGCGCAGCGGCGACGATCCGAGTTCGAAGCGCTCGCGCAGTGATCGCTCGACGTAACGCAGGTAGGTGGTCGGCAGCCGTCCGGCCACGAACAACGTGAAAGTGGGCGGCTCGGTCGCACCCTGCACCGCGTAGCGGATCTTGCCCGTCGGTGCGGGCTGCTTCATCTGCAGGTCGCGAATCGCTCGGTTGAGCGCCCCCGTCGGCACCCGCTTGCCGTAGTCCGCGGCGGCGATCGACAGGGCCGGCAGGATGCGGTGCACTCCCTTGCCCGAGGTTGCGGTCGTCTTCATGACCGGCGCGTCACCAAGGAAGGCGAGCTTCTCGCCCACCGTAGCCAGCACACTGTCGCGCTCCTCGACGGGCACCAGCTCCCACTTGTTCAAGACGACGAGCGACGGACATCCGGCCGCCGAGATCCGCTCGGCGAGCCGTTGGTCCTGGCCGGTCGCCCCGACGGTCGAGTCGATCACCAGGATCGCAATGTCCGAGCGGTCGAGGGCGTCGAGGGCGCGCAGCACCGCGTAGGTCTCGAGACCGGCCTCGGTCTTGGCCCGTCGGCGCATGCCGGCCGTGTCAATGAAGCGAATCAGGCCGACGTCGGTCTGGACCAGGGTGTCGATCGCGTCGCGCGTCGTGCCCGGCATGTCGTGCACCACCGAGCGCTCCTCACCGATCAACTGGTTGAAGAGCGTGGACTTGCCAACGTTGGGGCGACCCACTATCGCGACGCGTAGCGCACCGTCGTCGTCGGCCTCGGCGGTCTCTTCGACCTCGCGGGCCTCGCCGAGCTCGTCGACGATGAAATCGAGCAGGTCGCCCGAGCCCCGACCGTGCTGGGCACTGACGGTGTGAGGATCCCCGGCGCCGAGGCTGAGGAACTCCCAGCTGCTCGCCTCGTGCTGGGCGTCGTCGACCTTGTTCACGACGAGCACCACCGGCCGGCCACTGCGCAACGCCCACCGCGCCGCGTGGGTGTCCTCGTCGACCATGCCGGTCGTCACGTCCACCACGAGCAGCACCAGGTCGGCGCCGGCGAGGGCGGTCTCGGCCTGCTTGGAGACCTTGGCCTCGAGGGTGTCGCCAGCCTCGAGCCATCCACCGGTGTCCACGACGTCGAAGGTGACGCCGCGCCACTCCACCTCGACGGCCTTGCGGTCCCGGGTGACGCCACGGTGCTCTTCGACGACGGCGACGCGTTTGCCGGCGAGGCGGTTGACGAGTGAGCTCTTGCCGACGTTGGGCCGTCCGACGATGACGACCTGGGGCTTGATCATGAAGTCACCAGTCCTCGAGCACGCACCGATTCGAGGGCATTCCTCAGATCGTGGCCCGTCGTGCGAACGGTGAGCACGGGGCGAGGGAGGTCGTCGAGCGTCAGTCCGTCGAGGAAGCGGCCCTCCGAGAGGCAGACGTCGGGCAACAGACAGACGGTGGACGACGGGACGTCGGCCAGTGCGACGATGAGGTCCTGGCCCGTCAAGAGTCCGGCCACCTTGATGTTGCCCCCGAAGTAGGTGTTCGCGACCGCCAGCACCGCGACGTCGGTGAATCCCTGGTCGTCGAAGAGGTCGCGCAGGATCGGCGCCGCGTACTCGCCGGTGACGACCAGAATTTCGTCGCCCCCGTGCAGCGTCGCCGCGTCCACGCGCGGCGCGCGGTAGCCGATCGCCGGCGCGCCGTCGACCGACTGGAAGAAGCCGGTGCCCAGGCGGTCCATCACCGTCGAGTCGACGAAGCTCTGCACGAAGGCCGCCACCATTCCGATCCCGTTCTCGGCCTGGTCGAGGCTCTCGAACTGCGTCGCCGCGGGGGGCCTCGCCCCGGCGACCAGGTAGAACTCGTCGCTGGCGAAGACCGACACCCGTCCGAGGAGCTCGGTCGTGAGCCCCTGGAACCGCTCGGCGAGCGCGATGACGTCGCGCGCCTCCTCGGCGGTGTGTGACCTCATGGTCGCCTCGAGCGACAAGGCGCTCACCCCGACCGGCACGAGCGCCACCGAGGCCAGTTCGGGGTAGAGCGAGAGCACGTCGTGCAACGTGCGCTCGAGGTGTCGTCCGTCGTTCACCCCCGGACAGACGACGACCTGGGCGTGCACCTCGATCCCAGCGCGCAGCAGCTCCATCAGCCAGCGCAGACTGGTCGCCCCACGGGGATTTCGCAGCATCTCGGCGCGCAACTCCGGGTCGGTCGAGTGGATCGACACGTAGAGGGGCGAGAGCTTCTCCTCGACCACGCGCTCCAGGTCGAACTCGGTGAAGCGCGTCAGTGTCGTGTAGTTGCCGTAGAGGAACGAGAGGCGAAAGTCGTCGTCCTTCACGTAGAGCGAGCGGCGCATGCCCTTGGGAAGCTGGTAGATGAAGCAGAACGAGCAGTGATTGTCACAGGTGCGGATGCGGTCGAAGACGGCGGAGTCGATGCCCAGTCCGAGCGGCTGGCCCTCGCGCTTGGCGATGGTCACCTTGCGCGCCAGGGTCTGGCCCTCGCGTTCAACGACCAGGGTGACCCGCTCGCCATCGATCAACTGCTGGTACTCAATGATGTCGGTCGGCTCCTTGCCGTTCACGCTCACCAGCACGTCGCCCACGACCAAGTCCGCCGCCGAAGCCGGCGAATCAGCGGAGATTGAGGAAATTCGGGCGCCCGACACCCCACCAGCCTAGGAGTTATCGCGATTGTCGGTAACTAGGCTGGGGGCGTGAACGTGGACAAGGTGGTGCTGGCCGCACCGCGAGGCTTCTGCGCCGGCGTCGAGAAGGCGATTAAGGCGCTCGACTGGATGACTCGGGTCTTCACCCCGCCGGTCTTCTGCTACCACGAGATCGTCCACAACCAGTTCGTCGTCGACTACTTCAAATCCCTCGGCGTCGTCTTCATTGACGACGTCACCCTGGTGCCGAAAGGTGCTCCGGTGATGCTGAGTGCACACGGCTCACCCCCCGAGGTCATCGAGGCCGCCCGCGAGGCCGGGGGCACGGTCATTGACGCCGTCTGCCCGCTGGTGACCAAGGTCCACCACGAGCTGAAGGTGCGCGCCCGCAAGGGCTACACCGTGCTCTACGTTGGCCACGAGGGCCACGAGGAGGCGGTCGGCACGATGGCGGTGGCGCCCTCGTCGGTCCACCTGATCGAGTCGACGCCCGACATCGACGCCCTGACCCACCTCGCCGGGCCGTTCGCCCTGCTCAGCCAGACGACCCTCAGCCTCGACGAGTGGCAGGACCTGCGCGAGTACGCCGAGGTCAAGTTCCCCGACATCTGGATGCCGAACCGCTCCGATCTCTGTTTCGCCACCACCAATCGCCAGGCCGCACTGCGCGCGATCGCCGCCGAGGCCGACGCCGTGGTCGTCATCGGCTCGGCGAACTCGTCCAACACCGTCGCCCTGACCAAAGTCGCCGAGGCGGTCGGCTGCCCGAGGGTCCTGCGGGTCAACGGCGCCTTCGAACTGCCCGACGATCTCTCGGGGACCGTCGCGGTCACGGCCGGCGCGTCGGCGCCTGAGTCGCTCGTCAACCAGGTCCTTGAAGCGCTTAACCCAACTAACGGAGTGAGGGTGATGTCGGTCACCGTGGAGGACGAGTACTTCCCCCCGCCACCCGAGCTGCGCGAGATGCTCAAGACCCTCTCGGCCGTGCTCGACCTCGCGCTGCGAACGCCGTCGCCGTCGACCTTCGACGGCGAGGCCGACCGGGAGTTCACCGCGGCCGAGGTCCTCTCGGCGGCGGCCGGTTGAAGAGGGGCACATCGGGCCGAATTGTTAGTATTTCACGGTGAGTTCCTTCCCCAGCATGGACGTCTCCACGCGAGAGCAGTGGGACGTGATCGTCGATGAGACCATCGCCGCCCAGCCCCGGGTCGCCCAACAGCTCCTGGCCATGGTGCGGGGCCTCGCCGACATTACCGATGGCTTCTCGGTCGACCAGATGGCCCACGCCCTGCAGACCGCGACCCGCGCCGAGCGCGACGGCGCCGACGAGGAGGTCGTGGTGGCCTCGTTGCTGCACGACGTCGGCAAACTCATCTCGGTCGCGAACCACCCGGGCATCGCCGCCGAGATCCTGCGCCCCTACGTGCGCCACGAGGTCTACTGCATGGTCAAGTACCACCAGAATTTCCAGGGCCGTTGGTACTACGAACACCTTGGCATGGACCCCAACCTGCGCGAGCGCCACGTGACCGAGCCCTGGTACCCGCTCGCCGAGCGCTTCGCCGACGTCTGGGACCAGAAGGCCTTCGACCCGGACTACCAGTCCGAACCGCTCGAGCATTTTGAGCCCCTGGTCACGAGGGTGTTCGCCCGAGCGAAGTCGATCTAAGGAGAGCCATGGTCAACGATGATCTAGAGCAACGCCGTTCGCAGGACCTTCGCCAGTACGCGATCGCCCAGGCCCTCGCGCGCCTCGACACGGAGCGACCGGGCTTCGAGCCCGAGGCCATCGTCGCGGCGATCTGCGCCTACGAGGAGGAGGGCAACATCGCCGGCGTCCTCGAGAAGATGCCCGCCTCCATCGACGGCGCGCCGTATACCACGCTCGTCGTCGTCGACGGAGGCGAGGACGCCACCGCCTCGATCGCGCGCTCGTTCCCCGGGGTCGTCGTGATCGAGTTCCCCGTCAACCTCGGCCACGGTATTGCGCTGCAGACGGCCTACCGCTACTGCGTCAGCCACGGGGTGGAGTACGTCGTCACCCTCGACGCCGACGGCCAGAACGACCCCGCCGAGATACCCCAGATCCTGACGCCACTCCTGGCGGACCAGAGCGACTTCGTGCTCGGCAGCCGGGTACTGGGCGTCGACAAGACCTCGGACCGAATCCGCAAGAGCGGGGTGCGCTTCTTCTCGTTCGTGATGAACCGGATGACCGGTGCGGGGCTGACCGACACCTCGACGGGCTACCGCGCGATGCGCGTCACCATGCTCGCCGACATCGTCGACCGCCTCACCCAGCAGCAGTACCAGACCTCCGAGACGCTCATCACGTGCCTGAAGCGGGGCTGGCGCGCCAGCGAGGTCCCGACAGTCTGGCACCCGCGCTTCTCGGGTGAGACGAAGAAGGGCAAGACCTGGATCTACGGGTTCCGCTACGCGCGCGTCGTGTTCGGGACCTGGTGGCGCGAGCGCTGATCAGCCCTTGAGGCTCTCGAGGTAGAGGGCTTCGAGTTCGCGTCGCAGCTCCTCGCTCTTGGCCGCAACGGCTGAGCGCGACACGCGGCCCTCGGAGATCGGCGGGTCGATGGGTTCGCCGACGATGATGCGCACCTTCGCCGGGCGCGGGAGCTTCGCGCCCTTGGGCATGGCCCGGTCGCTCCCCCCGATGCCGACCGGCACCACTATCGCTCCGGTGCGCGCGGCGACGAACATCGCGCCGTCGTGCAGCGGCGCGACGGCGCGACCCTCCTTGCGCGTCCCCTCGGGGAACAGCACCAGGGCGTGGCCCTGGTGCAGGACCTGCTCGGCGAGCGTCATCGACTCGCGGTCGGCCGAGCCCCGGTGCACCGGAAAGGCGCCGAGGTGCCGCAGCAGCGACCCGACCATCGGGATGCGAAAGAGCGAATCCTTGGCCATGAAGAAGACCTTGCGGCGCGACATGAACAGCGTGAAGGCGAAGTCGACGTTGGAGCGGTGGATCGGGGCGATCAGGACCGGTCCCTCCCCGGGGATGTGCTGGGCCCCCGTGACCTTCGGCCGGAAGAGCAGCCGCGAGCCGACCCTGATGATCCCCGCGATAACGCGGTACGTCAGTGACTTCGTGGCGTCTAGTTGGATGGGTGGATTTTCAGGCACTGGACGATCTCCTCGACGACATCCTTGACGTTGCGACCAGTCGTGTCTAGCACGAGTGCGTCGTCGGCCCGTCGAAGCGGCGACGCCTCGCGCGTCGAGTCGGCCCGGTCCCGCCGCGCGACGGAGTCCGCACCCTCTTCGCCGCGTCGCGCGGACCGCTCCGCGAGTGACGCGGTGAGGAACACTTTCAGCGTCGCCTCGGGAAAGACCACCGTCGTGATGTCGCGACCTTCCACGACCGTGCCCACCGGTTGGGCGGCCGCGATCTCGCGCTGACGCGTGACCATGAACTGGCGCACCAGCGGGTTCGCCGCGACAATCGAGACCGCCTGGTTGACCGGCTCGGTGCGGATCTCGTCCTCGACGTCGCGCCCGTCCACCGTCACCCGGGGCAGCGTCGTCAGGGTGACCCGGGAGGCCACCTCGGCCATCGCGACTTCGTCGGCGACGTCAATGCCCCGGACCAGGGCCTCGCAGGTGACCGCGCGGTACATCGCGCCGGTGTCGAGGAAGGACCAACCAAGCGCGTGAGCGACCGCCCGCGCCACCGTCGACTTGCCCGAGCCGGCCGGGCCGTCGATGGCAATCACCAGGTCGCTCATCCCAGCGCCGCCAGGTCGGCGAAGAAGTCGGTGTAACTCGACGCGACCGTCTGGGACCCCGCGATTGTGCAACCGCGCCCGGCCGCGCCCGCGACCGCGCTCGACATGACCATGCGATGGTCGAGCAGCACGTCGAAGGTGAAGTCGCCGAAGGACCGTGCGTCACTCAGTCCCTCGACGAAGAAGTCGTCGCCGTCGGCCCAGACGCGACA
>JAYSQJ010000164.1:0-6683 GCA_043721635.1 Acidimicrobiales bacterium
GCCCCCGGGTGCACCACTTGGCCGGGCGCCTTGTTGACGACGGCGAAGTCGGGGTCGTCGAGCACGACGTCGACCGCGACGCTCGAGTCGGCCTCGACGAAGCCGCTCTCGGGGGCCGGCAGCGCCGCGACGAGATGCTGGCCGTCCTCCACCGACGTCGAGGGCTTCACGACGACCTTGTCGTTCAACCGCACCGAGCCGCTGACGAGGATCTCGCTGGTCTCCGAACGCGAGAGGCCGGTCAGCATTGAGAGCACCCGGTCGATCCGGATACCGTCGAGCGAGCCGGGCACCACGAGGTCGAGGACCTCACCGTCGAAGGCGTCAGCCGATTCGTCACTCATCGTGCGAGCAGTTTCTCACCCGACAGTGCCGCGACGGCCAGCGTGATGAAACCCGCGGTGATGGCGACGTCGGCCGTATTGAACACTGGGAACGAACCCAGTGCGACGAAGTCGGTGACCTGGTGGGGGCGGGCCGCCAGACGGTCGATGACGTTCGCGAGGCCCCCGCCGAGCAGCAGTCCGAAGCCGACGGCCGGTGTCCCCGACGCGGCGTGGAGGCCAACTGCCACCACGACCAGCGCGACGGCGGCCGTGGCGATGGTCGTCACCAGGGGACCGGAGCGGTTGAGCGAGAACGATATCCCCGAGTTGTACTGCAGGCGCAGCCACACCGCGCCGCCCACGTGGACCGCATGGTGCGCCAAGGCGTGGCGGGCCCAGGCTTTGGCGACTGCGTCGATCGCCGTCACCACGACGGCCACCACGACGACCGTGACGTTGACGCGGGTCCCTAGACGCTGGCGCGACACGAGACGCACATGAACACGGGCAGTTGCGCCAAGAGCCGAGGTTTAGAGATCGGCTCGTAGCACTCGTCGCAGCGTCCGTAGCTCCCATCGTCGATGCGCGCCAGCGCGACGTCGATCTCATCGACCTTGAGGCGTAGCAGCGACGCGAAGTCCTTCTTCTGGTCGCGGTCGATGTCCGAGGCGACGCTGCTGCCGTCCTCGTCGTCGTACTCGAGCCGCTCACGGTCAACCAGCATCTCGTCGGCCTCGGACTCCATCACCGCGATGTCGACCTTGGTGACTTGACGGGTCTCGAGCAGCAGACCCCGCAGCTCTTCGAGGAAGGCGGTGTCGTTGCCGTACGGCTTGGAATGCATCTTGCGCTCGAGCGCTTCGATACGCTTGCGTTCCTCGGCGTCGCGACGCTCCTGGCGCTTCTGCTCCTCTTGGTTGCGCCGTTCAATCTCCCGCAGTTTGCGTAGCTTCTCGGCCTCGATGGCCTTGCGCTTGGCCTCGATCTCACGTTGCTTCTTGGACTCGGCGGCGGCCTTCTCTCGGGCCTTGCGTTGGACTTCACGCTCCTTGGCCGCGGCCTTGGCCTTCGCGGCCCGCTCCTTTTGAGCCTTCACCGAGGCGACAGCCTTGGCCTTGGCGGCGGCGGCCTTAGCCTTGGCGGCAGCCTTGGCCTTGGCGTCGCGCTCTTTGGCAACCCGGACTGCGGCGGTGGCTTTGGCCTTTGCGACGGCGGCCTTCTTCGCCGCGGCGGCTCGCTGTGCGGAGGTCGGCGCGGCGGTCTTCTTGGCCGGAGCCTTCTTGGCCGAGGTCTTCTTGGCCGGAGCCTTCTTGGTGGTCGTCTTGGCCGGGGCCCTCTTGGTGGTCTTCTTGGCCGGCACCCTCTTGGCTGGAGCCTTCTTAGCCAAGGTCTTCTTGACCGGCGCCCTCTTGGCTGGAGCCTTCTTAGCCGAGGTCTTCTTGACCGGCGCCCTCTTAGTGGTCTTCTTGGTGGTCTTAGCGGTGGACGGCATGCTCAACTCCTCGTGGTGGCACGAAACAAGTGCGCGCCGACCCTACCAGTTGGCGCAGTACTTACTGCCGATCGTCGCGCGAAGGCTGTTCGAAGTTGAGGACCTGACCAACACTCTGCTGCTGGGGTGCCGGTGCCGGAGGGGGGGTCTGCGTGGGGCGGGGCAGCGCGGCGTGGGGCGGGGCCGGGGGCGCGGGTGCGGGACCGGAAGTTCGTGCGCCACCGACCTGCAGGGAACTCTCCACCCAGCGCGAGAACTCGGCCAGGGCGCCGCTCAGGCGCTTACGTTCGGTCTCGAGCTGACGCGAGAGTGTATCGACGTCCTCGCTGAGTCGTTGCTTCAGTCCGTTCAGTCGATTGACCTCGTCCTCGGCTCGGCTTCGAGCTTCGGCGACGATCTCTCGGGCCTTCTCTTGAGCCGAGGTCGTCATCTCGCGGGCCTTGGCTTCGGCCTCTTGCTGGGCCTGCTCGATGAACTGCTGGGCCATGGCGATCATCGCGGTGACCTGCTCGGCGCCCGAGACGGTGATCATCCGGGGCGCGGCCGCGGGCGCGGGAGGCGCCACCTGGGTCGCCGGTCCCGGTGCACCGGGGTCGCGCGCGTCGAGTTGGTTGATTCGCTCCGCGGCCTGGCGCAGTTGCTGACGCTGCTGGTGCGCCAACTCCTTTAACTGGTGAACCTCACCCGAGAGCCGTTCCAGGAACTCGTCCACCTCGTCGACGTTGTACCCCTTGAGGCCAACTTTGAAGGCCACCGTGTCGATGGCGTCGAGTGCTGAGAAGGCGTTGTCCGAGCTATCCATGGAGCCACCCTACCGCCAACGTGCGACGGGGTCGCGAATTACCGAGCTAGATAATCCGGTTCACGAACGCGAGCACGATGATCGCCACCAACACCGAGAAGTCAATGCCGACGCCGCCGAAGCTCGGGCGCGGGAGGATCTGTCGCAAGGGTCGCAGCACGGGCTCGGTGAGTCTCGCGAGCACGTGCTTGACGGTGGCGAGCCCGCCGGTCGAGTTCGTGGTCGGGAACCAACTCAGCAGGGCCGATATCACCAAGACCCAAATATAGATTCCGATCAGGAGATGGACCAGGCTCATGCGTCGCCGGGCTGCCGATAATTCGTGGCGCGCAATCGGTCCTTCGCTTCGGGACCCAGGTGCATGCCCTGGGGACTCACCAGGTAGATGCTCGGACTGAGCACCTCGATCTTGGCGTTCAGCGCGTAGGCCGTGCCGGCGGTGAAGTCAACGAGCCGTCGTGCGAGACCCGGATCGACGTTGGTGACGTTCACCACGACCGCACGGTTCGAGCGCAGCAGGTCGGTGACGCGACGCGACTCGTCGTACGAGCGCGGGACGAAAATCGCGACGTCGCGCTCTTGGGAGAACGACGAGATACCGCGGGGGGCGCCGGAGCTCGGCATCGGTCGTACGCGCGTGCCCTGGCCGGTCGAGTCGAGGACCGAGATGGACGACACGCGGTTGACGGGCATCGGGGCGCGCCCCTGCCCCGGACCGCCCGAGGTGGTCGGAAAGGGTCGCGACCCGCTCGACGCGGGCGTCGCCCACTCCGGCTCCTCGTGGCCGGAGGGTTCGTCGGAGAAGGGCCGCACCGGTCCGGTGGAGCCGTACTCGCCGTACTCGTCTTCGATCAGGCCTAGGAAACCTAGGAACCCGCGCAACTTTTCTTTCATCAACATCTCCTTGCGGTTCCAGCGCCTGGCGCCATGTTAGGTCAGGGCGCTGCGTCAACGCCCCGTGGACCGAACAGGGCCCGTCCCACGCGCACCTCGCTGGACCCGAGTTCACAGGCCAGCTCCAGGTCGTCACTCATGCCCATGGAACATTCCACGAGCCCGAGATCGTCCGTCAGGGACCTCGTCGCCCCAAAGGCGCGCCGCGCGCCCTCGTGGTCCATTGGAGCCACCGTCATCAGCCCGCGCACGTCCAGTCCGAGGGTTCGTCCCCGTCCGACGAGCGCCTCGACGTCCTTCGGCGCGGCGCCGTTACGTCCGACGGCCTCGGTGAAGTCGACCTGCACGTAAACCGCCTGGTCGGATTGGTGGTCCGCGATGCGCTCGAGCTCCTTCAGCCGCGAGACGCCGCAGATCACGTCGGAGCACGCGACGATCCGTTGGATCTTGTTCGTCTGCAATGCCCCTAAGTAGTGCCAGGCGACCGACACGTCCATCGCGGCGTCACGCTTCGCACAGAGCTCGCCGACGAAGTTCTCACCCACCGCCGAGAGCCCGAGGGCGGCCGCGACGCGAACGTGCGCGACGTCGAAGGTCTTGGTCACCGCCACAATCCGCACTCCCGAAGGTTCCCGACCCGTCGAGGCGATGCGACGGTGGACCCCGATCAGGTTGGCCGCGACCCGCTGGGCCAGTGCGTCGCTAACGGAGGAAGCTGGGGAGGTCGTCATCGCCACCGACGTCGAAGAAGTCGTCATTGGTGGTGCTGGTGAAGATGTCGCTGCGCGGGCCCTCGGTCATCATCGGCTCGCTCGTCGTCGCGGCGGCCGGCTTGGTCGGGGCGTTGTGGTCGAAGCCGGCGGCGATCACGGTGACGCGCACGGCGTCGCCGATCGACTCGTCGATCACGCTGCCGAAGATGATGTTGGCGTCGGGGTGAGCGACCGAGTGGATGATCTCCGCAGCCTGGGTGACCTCAGAGAGGGTGACGTTGGGCCCGCCGACGATGTTCATCAGGATTCCTCGCGCTCCGTCAATCGAGGCCTCGAGCAACGGCGAGGTGATCGCCGCACGCGCCGCGTTCACCGCGCGACCCTCGCCCGTCGACGTGCCCACGCCCATGATCGCGGTGCCGGCGTTTCGCATGATGGCGTTGACGTCGGCGAAGTCGGTGTTGATCAGACCGGGCACGGTGATCAGGTCAGTGACGCCGCGCACCGCCGACAGCAGCACGTCGTCGGCGATCTTGAAGGCGTCGAGCATCGACGTGTCCGGCGCGGTCACCGAGAGCAGCCGATCGTTGGGGATGACGATCAGCGTGTCGACCTTGTCGCGCAACGCCTGGATGCCCTTCTCGGCCTGGATCGCGCGCCGCTTGCCCTCGAAGGAGAACGGACGAGTCACGACGCCGATTGTGAGGATACCGAGCGATCGGGCGACTTCGGCGACGACCGGGGCGGCGCCGGTACCCGTGCCACCGCCCTCGCCGGCGGTGATGAAGACCATGTCCGTCTCCATCAGGGCTTCTTCGATCTCGCCGCGGTGGTCCTCGGCGGCCTGGCGACCGATCTCGGGGTCGCTGCCCGCGCCGAGGCCCTTGGTCAGTTCACGACCGATGTCGAGCTTCAGGTCCGCCTCGCTCATGAGAAGGGCCTGCGCGTCAGTGTTCGCCGCGATGAACTCAATGTTGCGCAGTCCCGCGGTGATCATGCGATTGACTGCGTTGACGCCGCCCCCACCCACGCCGATCACTTTGATTACGGCGTGGTAGTTGGTCTGATTGAGACTCATGGGCTCCCCTTGGATTGACTCTTCTATTGTGTCGCACCGTCGACGAGTGCGCGAACATTGGCGAACAAATGTCCACGAAGGCTAGCCATCTACCGGATTATGGTCAAATGGCACCCCTACGAGGGGGCCGGACCGGTCACCGCGAGCTCGTCGGGGACGGTGACGTCGACGACGTCGCCCGGGCGCAGCGTACTGTGCGAGATGACCGAGGCGATCGCGACGAACTTGGCGTGCAACTGCGTCACCGGCCCGAGCACGAAGCTCACCGGCGTGGTCATCGTGAGGGTCACGCTCCCTTTGGCGTCCACGGTGATCAGCGACACTTGGGCGCCGAAGGCCACCGGTAGCCGGCCGGCCACGTAGGCGGCGGCGAGGCCCGCGTGCAGGAACGGCCACGCCGCACTGCGCGGATGGAGGTACTGCAGGGTCGGCAAATTGACGTGCAGCGGCGCGGCACCGAGGTCCCGTCCGGCGCGGTCGACGTACTCCAGCACGTGGTGGGCGCCGAAGGCGACCGCCACCGGGGTGCTCTCGTGCACCCGCACCACCAGCGTGCTCGGCCAGTGCTTGACGATGGAGAGGCCCGTGATCCAGGTGAACCGGCTCAGGTTTCGCTCGATCGACCCGGCGCTCAGTCCGAGCATCGTCGGGTGGTTCTCGAGGCCCGAGGCGGCGAGCACCTGACGCTCGGACTCGTGGTGCAGGCCGACGATGGTGACGTTCTGGACCCGGAAGTACGACGTGTGCAGCACCCATCGCCCGCCGAGGGCCAGGGTCGCCACCACGGCGATGACGACGAGCGTCACCTTCACGAACCGCCACCGCCGGGGGCGAGTCTCTCGCGGGGGGGGCCTGTCGCGTCGAGGCGTCGAGCTCGGGGACCTCGACGGGCGACCGGGGCGCACCTTGGTCAGCGTGCGAGCGCCTTCTTCGTTGAGGGGCTTGCGCCGACTCACTCGAGCGCTCCGAAGCCGAGGAAGCGGTGCTCACTGCGCAGTTCGACGCCGGTGCGCTCGAGCACCCTGGCCCGCACCGTTCGCAGCACTTCGAAGACGTCATTCGCGTTTCCGTTCGCGTCGGCGATGATGAAGTTCGCGTGCTTCGCGCTCACCTGGGCGGTGCCGACGCGCAGACCCTTGCAGCCGGACTCCTCGATGAGTCGCCCGGCGTGGTCGTCGTCGGGATTCTGAAAGACGCTCCCGCCGTTCGCGCCTCCCGGCTGGTTCGCCCGACGCCACCGCACGATTTCGCGGATCTGCTCGCGGGCCTGCTCGCCGTCACCGTGACCGAGTTGCAGCGTCGCCGAGGTGACGAGGTCCGCCCGGGCGAGGGCACTCGTTCGGTAGCCGAATCGCAGCTCGTCGGACGACCACGTGCG
>JAYSQJ010000165.1:0-5164 GCA_043721635.1 Acidimicrobiales bacterium
AGGTCGTTCGCCCGACCGAGCGGCGCCACCCACGATCATGACGACGCGCGAGCCCGAATCCGTCGACGGCACCGGCACGTCGGCCCTCTGGGACGGGACCTACGCGTCCAAGACGGAGTCCGAGCGCTCCTGGTCCGAGGATGTTCCCAACGTCTCGCTCTCCTTCATTGACGAGGCGCGCTTGACCCCCTCGGCCCCCATCATCGACGTCGGCGGCGGGTCCTCGCGGCTCGTGGACCAATTGCTGATCCGTGGCTACTGCGACGTTACCGTGCTCGACATCTCGGCTGGCGCCATCGACGAGGCGCGTCATCGCGTCGAGGACGAACGGGCGAAGTGGATCGTGGCCGACGTCACCACGTGGGCACCGACCCGTTCGTACGCGCTCTGGCACGACCGCGCCGTCTTCCACTTCCTCACCTCGCACGCCGGCCAGGCTTCCTACGTCGCCACGGCGACGAGTTCGGTCGAAGCGGGGGGTCACATGGTGTTGGCGACGTTCTCGCTCTCGGGTCCGGCGACCTGCTCGGGCCTCGCGGTCCAACGTTGGTCGGGCCGGCAGCTCACCGAGTTGTTCGACGACGGCTTCACTCTGGTCGGGGGCGTGGAGCGCGACCACGTCACCCCGTGGGGCGCCGTGCAACCCTTCTCGTGGGTGATGCTCCAGCGCCGATCGGCCTAGGGACGCAACAGTCGCGCGGCGATTTCGAGCCGTTCGGGAACCACCCGCCACCAGGTCCACCGTCCCCGTCGCTCGCCGACGATGAGTCCCGCCTCAGCGAGGATCCGGGTGTGGTGCGACACGGTCGGCTGGCTCTTACCGAGCGGCACTTCGAGGTGGCAACTGCACGCCTCGTCGGTCGAGGCGATCATCGAGAGCAGGCGTAGTCGAACCGGGTCACCCAGCGCCGAGAAGATGCGGGCGACGTCGTGGGCCTCCCGCTCGGTCAAGACGTCACTGGCCAACGGACTGCAGCACTGGACGACGGCGTCATCGACCACTTCGAGGCTTCGCTTCGACATCTTCTCTCCCATTGACAACCATCAATGAGTCTGCCATACTTATCGACAAACGTCAATCTAAAGGATAGTCATGTCTCGACTGCAGCTCGCCCTCAATGTCTCGAATCTCGAGGAGGCCGTTGCCTTCTACTCGACGTACTTCAACACTGAGCCGGCTAAGGTCCGCCCCGGCTACGCGAACTTCGCGATCCTCGATCCGCCCTTGAAGCTCGTGCTCTTCGCAGGGGCCGGCTCGCCCGGATCGATCAACCACCTCGGCGTCGAAGTGGCGACGTCCGACGAGGTAACGGCGGCGGCCGACCGACTGTCGTTGGCCGGCCTCGCCACGGAGATCGAAGAGCGCACCACGTGCTGCTTCGCCGTTCAGGACAAGGTGTGGGTCGACGGACCGGACGGATCGCGCTGGGAGGTCTACAAGGTGCTCGCCGACACCGACGGTTCCGAGGGTGTGGCCGGCGACCCGGGCGGCTGCACGACCAACCGTCGCGAAGTTCCGTCGGCGTCCGTCACCACGGCCTGTTGCTGAGGTTCGTTGATGAAGATCCCCTCGGTGGAGTCCTCCAGTGAGGTCGCGCCCGTCGACGGGTCGATCGCCGCACGACTGCCCTTGCTCGATCGATACCTTCCAGTATGGATCGTGGCGGCGATGGCGGCGGGGATCGGGCTCGGGCGCGTAGCGCCGGGACTCAACACGTTGCTCAATCACGTCCAGCTGGCCGGCACCAGCCTGCCCATCGCGCTCGGATTGCTCGTGATGATGTACCCCGTGCTCGCGAAGGTCCGCTACGGCGAGATGGACCGCGTCACGGCCGACCGCCGCCTGCTGGTGCCGTCGCTGGTCCTCAACTGGATCATCGGGCCGGCCATGATGTTCACGCTCGCCTGGCTGATGCTCCCCGACCTGCCCGCCTACCGAACCGGACTCATCATCGTCGGATTGGCCCGCTGCATTGCGATGGTGCTGATCTGGAACGACCTGGCGGGAGGCGACGGCACCGCCGCCGCGGTGCTCGTGGCGATCAACTCCCTCTTCCAAATCGTCGCCTTCGCCGGGCTCGGGTACTTTTACCTCAAGGTCCTACCCGGCTGGCTAGGCCTCTCGACGGCCACCGTGCACGTGTCGGTGTGGCCGATCGCGCGCAGCGTGCTGATCTTCCTCGGTATCCCGCTCGGCGCTGGCTGGGCCACCCGCGCGGTCTCCGAACGAACTCGCGGTCGCGAATGGTACGAAGGTCGCTTCCTGTCCAGGATCGGCCCCCTCGCTCTCTACGGCCTGCTCTTCACGATCGTGATCCTCTTCGCCCTTCAGGGCGACGCCATCACGCACCACCCGACCGACGTCGCACGCATCGCGCTGCCTCTGCTCTGCTACTTCGCCATCATGTGGACCGGCTCGTTCGCCCTCGGTCGCGCGCTCCACCTCTCCTACGCCCGCACGGCGACGCTCGCCTTCACCGCGGCCGGCAACAACTTCGAGTTGGCGATCGCCGTCGCCATCGGAACCTTCGGCGTCACCTCGGGCCAGGCGCTCGCGGGGGTCGTGGGCCCTCTCATCGAGGTACCGGCCCTCGTCGGGCTCGTCTACGTCTCCCTGTGGGCCGGACGGCGATTCTTCCCCCACGTCGTCGAGTCGCGACCATGACCGATCTCGACGGAGTTCCCCACGACCCGGGAGGCCATCGCGACGGCCTCCCGGTCGTGCTCTTCGCGTGCGTCCACAACGCGGGGCGATCAGTCGCCGCCAAGGTCCTCGCCGAATCACTCGGGATCGGTCAGGTCGAGGTCCGCTCGGCGGGGTCAGAGCCGGGCTCCGTGGTCAACCCCAACGTCGCCGCAGTCCTGGCCGAGAGGGGGCTCTCCACCGTCGACGAGTCACCGAAGTTGCTCACCGCCGACCTCGTCCAGAGCGCCGACGTCGTGGTCACGATGGGGTGCGGTGAAACCTGTCCGCTCTTCCTTGCAAAGCGGTACCTCGACTGGGAGGTCGACGATCCGGCCGGTCAAGACCTCGACACCGTGCGCCGTATCGTGCTCGACATCGAAGGGCGTGTTCGCGCTCTCCTCGCGGAGCTCTCGGGAGACCTCACCCGCTGATCGCGGACGCGACCGACCTACGTGCTCTTGTCCTCGATCTCCCAGGCGTGGTCCAGCACGTGCCACGCCATCCGACGGACTGCGTAGCTCGCGGGCCACGCGCCGCTGACCTTTGACGAGGCGAGCGTCGACGCAATGGCGTCGCGCTGCTCACCCCAGGGCGTGCGAGGGGGGGCCCTGACGCCGATCTTCGGGCAGTAGATCCGCTCGGCCTCTTGGACGTGGCGCGCGACATCGTCACGGTCGCGGCCGCCCCCACGGGGTCCCCTTCTCAGTTCGCTCGGCGCGCTCTTCACCGCGGAGTCGAAGTAGCCCCAGCATCGGGTGAAAATCTCGACCTGACGGCTGCGACGCTGCGCCGTCCAGGGGACGTCATCCCACGGTCCGACGCGGCTCGGCGCACCGAAATCGGTCGTGGCGTCACCGGGCACGGTGCCCACCACCTCAAGGCGACCCGACGTGAAACCCGTGCTCACCACGACCCGGTACCGGTCGCGATATTCGTCGAGGGCCGCGAGGGCGAGGTCGGGGGTCTTCGCGCGCCGACACCAGCCCGGCCAGTCGATCGCCGCGGCGAAGACCCAGTGCTTGCCCTCTTCGACGTAGACGCGAGTGGTCGCCATCAGGACCCTGATGGTACAAGAAGGCCCTGACGCTCGAGCGAACCGGCCATCGACGAGGTCGCCATCGGCCGGTTCGGCATTGCAGGCGACTGGGTAGTCTGAGTTGCACTCGGTCGGGAGGGACCCACTGAGTTGATTAACGACAAGGAAGAACATGGCGACGACTCGAATTGCGAAGGCCCTCTGGGAAGGCACTCTGCTCGAAGGCCGTGGCACGGTCGAGCTGGTCTCGAGCGGCGTCGGAACCTTCCCCATCACGTGGGCGTCGAGGGCCGAGACGCCCGAGGGCCGCACCAGCCCCGAAGAGCTCATCGCCGCGGCCCACGCCTCGTGCTTCTCGATGGCCCTCTCGAGCGGCCTCGCGAAGTCGGGCAATCCGGCCGAGTACCTCGACACGTCGGTCGAAGTCGACTTCCAGCCCGGCGTCGGCATCACCGAGATCCGCATCACGCTCTCCGGCGCGGCCGAAGGCCTCGACGCCGCCGGGTTCGCCGAGGCGGCCGAGGTCGCCAAGGCCAACTGCCCCGTCTCCAAGGCCCTCGCCGCAGTGCCCATCAGCCTGACGGTCCACTGACGGCGGGCAGGGCGGCCCGTCCTCTATTCTTCGCTCCGTCGACGGACATCGACGTGGCGTAGGTCCCAGAAGACTGAAGGCCATTGAAGCATGACCAGTCCTAGCAGCGAAGAGGGGCTCCCCCTTTCGCACGGTGCCGCCCGTGACCCGGGGACGCGCACGTTTTCGCGTCGTTCGTCGAGGGTGCTGTTCAGTCGGATCCTCGGCGTCCTCGGCCTCGCCATCTACAACTGGTGGATCGTCGTGGCGTCCAACAGCCACCTGTTGACCGGGTCGGACGAGTTGTTCAGCGACCTCGAGGCCTTCGGGCGGCCCGACGCCAACCTCCTCCAACGCCTCGACCTGGTAGCCGGTCTGACACTCCTGGCCGCTCTCCTGCTTCGGGGCCCGAGCGGACGGCTCGGACCCCGACCCGAGTGGAAGTGGCTCGTCGGATTCTCCGCGGCCGCGGCACTGGGGGGCCAGTTCGCCTACGCCTGCTCCGAGGGACTCAGCGCGGTCTGTCGCCGGGCCGAGTGGCACCTGCAACTGCCCGTTCACCACTACGTCCACGTGCTCTCGGGCGTGGTCGAGTTCGCCGCGGCGACGATGGCGATCTACCTCGCGGGAAAACGCACCAGGGGGCAGCGGACCTTGGCCGCTCGTGCCATCAAGTGGATCGCGGTGACGCTGCTGGTCGCCTACCCCCTGCTCGGGGTCTGCTACGTCAGCGACCGATTCGGAGCGTTCGTCGAGCCGGTCTTCTTCGTCTGCTTCTCTACAGTGGTGGCCATCGAGCTCTTCGAACCGGCCTGACCGGCGCGGGCCCGCGGCGCGGGTCCCTTCGACGCGACACCACCGGGTCCAGCCA
>JAYSQJ010000166.1:0-15777 GCA_043721635.1 Acidimicrobiales bacterium
CCAGCCCCGGCGCGTCAGTCGGGCGACGAAGCCAGTGACCGCGACCAGCGCGAGCACGCCGACGTAGCCGGTCACCTCGGGCAGGTTGTAGCTGGTGAAGAAGCTCGGCTGGCCGAGGAGGCCGTTGGAGCCGATGATGGTCTGATCGAAGAGCAGAGTCGTCCAGCGCAGGTACAGCGATCCGGCGCCGAAGAAGTTGTACGAGATCGAGGCGCGCTGGGACTGGGTGATGAAGTTCCATCCGGGCAGCAGTTGGGCCAGGCCGATCACCACGCCCCAGCCGACTCCGACGACGACCCCCACGACGTAGAGGGCCCGCTCGCGCCACCGCACCGGCTGGTACGAACTGCGCACCAACACCACGCACGGAACGACGATCATCGTCAGCAGCTCGATCTCGGCGATGGCCCGTGGCTCTCCCGTGAGGCACTCCAGTCCCCACAGCACTGCGAAGGAGAGCACGCCGGGAGCCATCGCGCGCCAGGTCTCACGCCACCGAGCCTCGGGGGCCAGCGCGCGCAGGGCGCGAGCCAGGGCGAGCAGGGCCAACGTCGCCCACGGGAGCATCGCGAAGCCCTGGATCACCCCGAGGTGGACCATCTGGCCCATCATCGAGCCGGTGTAGGCGAACACCAGCGACGCCACGGTCGCCGACAGGGTGGACAGCCGGTGCCAGCGCAGCAGCGCGAACATGCCGAGCGCCGCCGCGACGTAGACCAGGACCAAGTTGAGCACCCACGCGAGGACCGCCGGCAGGATCACGAAGAGGAACGTCGCGGGAAAGAACGACCCGGCGTTCATGCCGCCGAGCAGCGGGGTCGAGGAGTTCGCCAGCGGGTTCAGCAGCGGCAGGTGGCCCGAACGGATCTGCTCGCCCGTCAGGACGCGCAGCGGGAAGTTCTGGATGAGGTTGTCGGCGACGATCGACGGGTGGCCGGCGAGGGCCGGGACGCCGAACAGGACCAGTGGGAACAACAGGATCAGCCCGATGGCGAGCCGGTCGTCGCGTGCGAGTGGTCGCCACCACCTCTCGGGAAGCGAAGCGGTCGTCACGGGCACCTCCCTACGCTACGGAGTGCACGAGGCCCGTGCCGGGCAATCATGACGACTGCGCGACACGGGCCTGATAGGACTAGCGACGACGAGGCCGTGGGCTGCGACGCCCGCCACCCTCACCTTCGGAGAACGACGGGCCGCCGGGGCCCAGGTCGCCGATTTCGTCGGCCAACTCGGCCTCGAAGGCCGCCTCGAACGACGACGAAGGGGCCGGACGGGCCGAACCCGCGCTGTCGCGCGGGGCGCGGTCAGTGTCGCGCGGGGCGCGCTCACGGGGGGCGCGGTCGCGGCTACCACGGTCACGGTCGGCGCCGTCACGAGGGGCACGCGACGGACGCGAGTCACCCTCGTCGTTCGCCACGTCGGCGTACTCGCCGGCGAGCGAGAGCGAGACCTTGCCCTGCGGGTCGATGTCGTCGACCTTCACCTCGATCGCCTGGCCGAGCTCGAGGACGTCCTCGACCTGGCCGATGCGCTTGCCGCCGTTGAGCGGCGCCATCTTCGAGATGTGCAAGAGACCGTCACGACCGGGCATGATCGACACGAACGCACCGAATTTCGCGAGGTTGACGACGCGACCGGGGTAGATCGCACCGACCTCGGGCGTCGGGGGGTCCAGGATCAGGGCGATGCGTCGTCGGGCTTCCTCGACTGCACGACCGTCCTTGGCGCCGATGGTCACCGTGCCGACGACACCGTCGTCGTCCACGGCGATGTCCGCGCCGGTCTCCTGCTGGAGGGTGTTGATGACCTTGCCCTTAGGACCGATGACCTCACCGATCTTGTCGATCGGGATCTCGATGCTGACGATCTTCGGGGCGACCTCGGCGACCTGCGGGCGCGGCTCGGCAATCGTGTCGGTGATGACCTTCAGGATCGCCATGCGGGCATCCTTCGCCTGGTGCAACGCCTTGGAGAGCACGTCGGCCGGGAGGCCGTCGATCTTCGTGTCGAGCTGCAGCGCGGTGACCGCGTCGGCGGTGCCGGCGACCTTGAAGTCCATGTCGCCGAACGCGTCCTCGGCACCGAGGATGTCGGTGAGGGTCACGTACTTGCCCTCGTCGTAGACGAGGCCCATTGCGATGCCCGCGACGGGGGCCTTGATCGGCACGCCGGCCGCCATCAACGACAGTGACGAGCCGCAGACCGACGCCATGGACGTCGAGCCGTTGGACTGCATGACGTCAGAGACCACGCGCAACGTGTAGGCGAAGTCCTGCTCGCTCGGCAGTACGGGGATAAGAGCCCGCTCGGCGAGCATCCCGTGGCCGACCTCGCGACGCTTGGGCATGCCCACGCGACCGGTCTCGCCCACCGAGTAGGGCGGGAAGTTGTAGTGGTGCATGTAGCGGCGGAACTGGTCGGGACCGATCGTGTCGAGCTGCTGGCGCATGCGCGGCATGCCCAGCGTCGTCACGTTGACCACCTGGGTCTCGCCGCGCTGGAACAGCGCCGAGCCGTGGGTCATCGGGAAGAGGTCGATCTCGGCCGCCAGCGGACGAAGGTCGGTGACGCTGCGACCGTCGATGCGCACGCCCTCCTCGACGATGCGCTTGCGGACGATCTTCTTGGTGACCGACTTCACGGCCGCCTTGATCTCGCCCTTGCGGTCGGGGAACTCCGCGCTGAGCTGCTCGATGATCGAGGCCGTCGCCGCGTCGAGCGCGTCGTTGCGCGCCGACTTGGTCGTCAGCTTGTTCGCCTCGGTGATCGAGTCGTGGCCGATGGCGTCGACTCGGGCGAGCACGTCGTCCTGGTAGTCGGACTGCGTCTCGTACGCGAAGGTGCGCAGCGGCCCGCGGGCGGCGACGAACTCCTTCACGAGCTCGCGCTGGAGGTTGATCGCCTCGCGAATCCAGAGCTTGGAGGCCTCGAGTCCGGCCGAGAGGACCTCCTCGGAGACCTTCGGTGCGCCGTCGGCGTACTTCTCGAACGAACCCTCGGTGCCTCCGGCCTCGACCATCATGATCGCGACGTCGGACTCGACCGAGTCGCTCAGCGCACGACCGGCGACGACGAGCTCGAAGGTCGCGGCATCACCCTCGGCGTAGGTCGGGTGCGGGGCCCACTCACCATCGGTGGTGTAGGCCATGCGCACGGCGCCGATTGGGCCGTCGAAGGGGATGCCCGAGATCATCAGGGCCGCCGACGCGGCGTTGATCGCGAGCACGTCGTACGGGTTCTCCTGGTCGGCGCTGAAGATGGTGCCGACGACCTGGGTCTCGTTGCGGAATCCCTTCGGGAACGAGGGGCGCAGCGGGCGGTCGATCAGTCGACACGTCAGCACCGCCTGGTCCGAGGGCTTGGCCTCACGGCGAAAGAAGGCGCCCGGGATCTTGCCGGCGGCGTAGGCGCGCTCTTCGATGTCGACGGTGAGCGGGAAGAAGTCGGTCCCCTCGCGCACGGTCCTCGCCGCGGCCACGGTGGCCAGCAGCATGGTGTCGCCGATGCGGGCCACTACGGCTCCGTCGGCCAGTTGGGCCAGGTGGCCCGCTTCAAAACTCAGGGTCTTGTCGGTGCCCGTAATCGGGCTACTTACGCGAATCGCGTCAGTCATGGAATTTGCTCCTATTTGGTTAGCAACACTCCGCCCGGCGTCCAGTGGGCAACCTTCGCGATTCTCGCGACTGCTCTCCACTGGCCTCCGAGGCCTCGGATGTGTTGAACACGTCGACGGCGTCGACGTGCATCTCGGCTAGCGACGAATGCCGAGACGACCGATCAAAGCGCGATAGCGCTCGACATTTCCGCGCTGCACGTAATCGAGCAGACGGCGACGTTGGCCGATGAGCTTCATGAGTCCACGGCGCGTGTGATGATCGCCCTTGTGTACCTTGAGGTGCTCGGTGAGATGAGAGATCCGGTCTGTCAGGAGCGCGACCTGGACTTCGGGCGAGCCGGTGTCCGTTTCGTGAGCCTGGTAGTCCTTGATGATCTGCTGCTTCTCAGCCATAACGTGTTGTGCCTTATGAGTCGGATGTCCCGTTGCAAGCCGCCAACGTGACGACCCACACGATCAGCGTCGCTGACCGAATTTCTATTCTAGCAGTGCCGAGGCCCGGGCCGAGAACTTCTTGAATATCTCCATGGTTTGCCCGACGTCGAGGTCGATCTGGGTCACCAGTTGGGGCACGCCGGCAAAGGTCATCTCGCCGCGCAAGCGAGCGACGAACGCCACGTCGAGTACCGCGACGTAGAGGTCGCCGGTGAATCCCGGCACGTGGACTTCGACCAGCAATGCGCCGTGGTCGTAGAACTGCGGTCGCGTGCCGATCGAGATCGCCGCCGGCCACCACCGCCGGTCGGGCAAGCGCACTGCGCCGGCGTAGATCCCGGTCCGGGGCACCAACTGGTGCGCGGCGAGCTCGAGGTTGGCCGTGGGGTATCCGAGGTCGACTCCGCGGCCGTCGCCGTGCACGACGGTGCCGCGCAGCGCGAAGGGCCGCCCGAGCGTGGCGTTGGCCTGTTCGAGGTCGGCGTCGAGGAGGGCCTGGCGCACGACCGTCGAGCTCCAGCGCGAGGAAGCTCCGTGGATCGGCTCGGCGACGACGTCGAACCCGTGACGCCGTCCCTCCTCCTCGAGCAGCGAAACGTCGCCCGTGCGCTCGTGCCCGAACCGGAAGTCCCGGCCGACGACGACGTCCTTCGCGCGCAGTTCCTCGACGAGGACGCGCTGGACGAAGTCAGTCGCGGACTCGTTCGCGAGGCGCTGGTCGAAGGTCACGATGCGCACCTGGCCGACGCCAAGCGCCTCGAGTCCCTCGAGTCGCTGGTCGAGGGTGCCCAGCAGCATCGGCGCGCGCTCGGGGGCGAGGACCCACGCGGGATGGGGGTCGAAGGTCACGATCGTGGCGACAGCACCTCGCTCCCCGGCGAGCCTACGCACCTGGCCGATCACCTTCTGGTGGCCGAGGTGCAGTCCGTCGAAGACCCCGATCCCTACGACGGTCGGCCGGCCCGACATCGCTGAGGACTCCCCGTCGCGCAGAACGATCATGCCCGCCAACTACCCGTGCGCCGAGTCGGTCGACGTTGGCAAAACGACCTCGGGCTGCCACTTCGCGCCGCGGCGGCGCAGTATCCCGACGAGGTCGCCGGAATCGTCCTTCGCCGCGATCTCGTCGTCGGCGTACTCGTTCGAGAGCTCCACCTGCTGACCGAGGCGCATCGCGCGCACCTGGTCGTTCGAGAGCCCGACGGACTCGAGGTGCGAGACGAGGCACGACGGCGGGTGGAGGGGCGACCGGCCGGCCTCGACCATGTCATCGACCTGGCGCAGCGTCAGGGCATCGTCCACGTGATGGGCGCCACTCGCGAGACGGCGCAGTTCAATGAGGTGGCCCACGGTGCCCACGCGCTCACTGAGGTCGCTCAAGAGGACCCGCACGTAGGTGCCGACGGTGCTTTCGACCTCGAAGGCCCACCTCGACGGGTCGTCGGTCGCGAGCATCGTGAACTCACTCACGGTGATCTCGCGCGCCTCGCGCTCGACCTCGACGCCCTCGCGGGCCAGTTCGTGTAGGCGCTTGCCCCCGACCTTCAGCGCCGACACCATCGGCGGAGTCTGGAGCTGCGGGCCGAGCATCGCGGAGGCGGCGTCGGTCATCTGCAGAACCGTCAACACGCCGACGGGTCGCTCCCGGGTGACCGCCCCGTCGGCGTCGAGCGAGTCGGTCGCGACGCCGAGTTGGACGACGCCGCGGTAGCGCTTCACTTCGGACTGGGCGAAGCGCAGCAGGCGCGTCGACGGTCCGACGGCGATGATCAAGAGGCCGGTGGCCATCGGGTCGAGCGTGCCGGCGTGGCCCACCCGCCGCTCGCCGATGATGCGCCGAATCCGCGCGACCACGTCGTGGCTCGTGAGGCCCGGCGGCTTGTCGACCAGCAGCAGACCGCTACTGGTCGTCATGGCTCCGGCGGCGCAGGATCTCCTCAACCGCTTCGCCGCTGGCGACGGCCGGATCGGCCAGGAACGTCAGCTTCGGGGTTCGCTTGAGTCGCGTCTGCACGTTGACCGCCGACTGCAGCTGCGCGCGGTGCTCTTCGAGCACGACGCGCGCCTCGTCACTGAGCGAGTGCAAGAAGACCACGGCCTGGGCCACGTCGGGCGACGTCTCGACGCCCGTGACCGTGAGCAGGCCCAACCGTTCGTCGACGTCGCTGATCCTCATCAGCTCGTCGGAGATCACCTCCCGCAGGATCTGATTGACCCGCGCGGAGCGCGGGTACGGGTGGTGACTTCCGGAGTGGGCCATGGTCTAGGCCGTTCTGGGGATCTCGCGCTCTTCGAAGGTCTCGATGATGTCGCCGGGCTTGAGGTCCTGGTAGTCGGAGAGGCCGACCCCACACTCGAAGCCGGACTGCACCTCGCGCGCGTCGTCCTTGAACCGACGCAGCGACGTGACCGAACCCTTCCAGATGATGGTCCCCTCGCGCAGGAATCGGACCTTCGACCCTCGCGTGATGACGCCGTCGCGAACGAGGCAACCGGCGATGGCACCGATCTTGGGCACGCGAAAGACCTCGCGGACCTCGGCCTCGCCGGTGACGACCTCCTCGAAGACCGGTGAGAGCAGACCGAGCATGGCCGCCTCGATCTCCTCGATGAGCTTGTAGATGATCTCGTAGGTGCGAATCTCCACGGCCTCGTTCTCCGAGAGCTCGCGGCTGCGCTTGTCGGGGCGCACGTTGAACCCGATGATCGTGGCGCTGGAGGCCTTCGCCAGCTGCACGTCGTTCTCGGTGATCCCGCCGACGCCACGGTGCACGATCACGAGCTTCACGTCGTCGCGCTCGAGCTTCTTGAGCGACTCGGTGCAGGCCTCGAGCGATCCCTGCACGTCGGCCTTCAGCACGATGTTGAGCGTCGCGGTCTCGCCGCGTTGGATCTGCTCGAAGAGGTCCTCGAGGCGGGCCCCGCTCGTCGAGGCGACGGGCTGGTGGCCAATCAGTCGGGCGCGCTGGGCTCGGGCGTCGGCCAGCGAGCGGGCGTGGGCGAGGTCGTGGCCGACGCGCATCTCGTCCCCGGCGAAGGGTGGCTCGGAGAAACCGAGGATCTGCACGGGCGTCGAGGGGCCGGCCGACTTGATCTGCTTGCCCTGGTCGTTGATCAGCGCCTTCACCTTGCCGTAGGCCGCGCCGGCGACGACGGGGTCGCCGACCGAGAGCAGGCCCTTTTGGACCATGACGGTAGCAACCGGTCCGCGGCCGACCTCGAGGTTCGCCTCGAGCACCGTGCCGATGGCCCGGCCGGTCGGACGAGCGGTGAGCTCGGCCAGCTCGGCGACGAGCAGCACCTGCTCGAGCAGCTCGTCGATGCCGGTGCCCTGGAGGGCCGAGATCTCCACGCAGATGGTGTCGCCGCCCCACTTCTCGGGGACCAGGCCGTACTCGCTGACCTGCTGGAGCACGCGGTCAGGGTTGGCGTCGGCCTTGTCCATCTTGTTGACCGCCACGATGAGCGGCACGTCGGCGGCCTTGGCGTGGTTGATGGCCTCGATGGTCTGGGGCATGACGCCGTCGTCGGCCGCGACCACCAGGATGATGATGTCGGTGACCTTGGCGCCACGGGCGCGCATCGCGGTGAAGGCCTCGTGACCCGGGGTGTCGATGAAGGCGATCGACTTGCCCTTCCAACTCACCTTGTAGGCGCCGATGTGCTGGGTGATGCCGCCGGCCTCACCCGCGACTACGTCGGTCTTGCGGATCTTGTCGAGCAGGAGCGTCTTGCCGTGGTCGACGTGGCCCATGACGGTCACGACCGGGGGCCGTAGGACGGCCGTGATCTCGTCGTCCTGATCGTCCTCGTCGAAGAACTTCGCGAGCAGGGCGGCCTCTTGCTGCTCGCCGGGGTCGACGAGGTGCACGGCGGCACCGACTTCGGCGGCGTAGAGCTCGATCATGTCGTCACTCAGGCTCTGCACCGCCGTGACGATCTCACCCTGGAGGAACAAGAAGCGGATGATGTCAGCGGCGCTGCGGTTGAGCTTCGGTCCGACGTCTTTCGCCGTCGAGCCGCGCTCGATGATGACCTCACCATCGGGCACGGGCAGGCTGCTCGGCTGCCACGTGGTCATCTGGGTCGGCTCGAGCTCTTCGGTGTTACGACGACGCCGGCGAGTCGCCTTGCGCTGAGAGCCTCGGGGGCCACCGGTGCCGCGACTGGGCGGACCGCCGCGATTCGGCCCACCGGGCGCACCGCTCGCGGGTGCTCCGGGACGGGACCCGGCGAAGCCTCCCGCGCTGCCGGGACGAGACGTCGGTCCGCCGGCGCGAGGCGCGCCGGTACTCGGACGTGAGCTCATCGGACGTGGCCCGCCCGGACCCGAGGGGCGACCGGTGCCGCTCGGCATCGGGCGACGCGCACCCGGCGGCGGCGGGATGGGACGGCCCGTGGCGCTGAGCGGTCGGCCGGGCGGCGGCGGGATGGGACGGCCGGTCGAGCTGAGGGGCGGGCGGCTCGAGGGTGCGCCGTCGCCTTCGCCCGAGGCCGAGCGCTGCGTCGGACGGATGGTCGTGGGGCCGTCGGGCGACACGGTGCGCGTCGGCGCGGGCTTCACCACGGCGGCGCTGCTGCGCACGACCTTGGGGCCGGGCTCTGGGACGGGCGCGGGGGCGGGAGCGGCCTCTACGACCGTGTCGGAGGTCGACGGAGCGGGCGCCTCGACGGGCGCGGTCTTCGCCACTCGACTGACGCGCACCGCGGGCGGAGCTTCGACGGGCGCGGGAGCGGCCTCGGGCTTTATCGCGTCCTTCGTCGTGGTCGTCGACTTGGTCGTGGTCTTGGTCGCCTTGGTGGACTTGGTCTCTTCGGGCGCCACGACGCGACGTAGTCCGTCGGTGTCGGCGCGCCGGCGGATGCGGTCAGCTTGGGCGTCCTCGATCGAGGCCGAGGGGCTCGAGGCGCCGATGCCTAGTTTTTGGGCGAGCACGAGCAACTCTTTGCTCGTGAGACCGAGTTCCTTGGAGAGCTCGTGCACTCGGATCTTCTTCTGGGCCAAAACATTCCCTTGCTTCACGTACTCGCGCTACCGCGGGCACAGTTATCTATTCTTTCACACCTGCCGCGGTTTGGAACCACGGTCCGCCATCAGACCTCGCACGACCTCCACGTCGCCCTCGGACACCACTGCGCGCAGCGCCCGGGCCACGTGGCTGACTCGCAGGGCCCGACCGCACGTTGCGTTCCGACACCACCAGACGCCCCGGCCGACGCCCCGGCCGAGGTGCCACGTGCCGTGCGCGTCGCGTCCGGCCCGGACCATCTCGGTGTCGTCGCGTCGGGCTCGACAGACCACGCAGGTGCGCACCGGAGCTATGCCTCGTCCTCCACGATCTCCTCGACCACCACGACCTCCTGGTGGTCACCCTCGGCGTCGGTCACCACGTCGTCGACGACCGCCGCCACGGCGTCTGGGGCCTCGCTGGTGACGATGACGACCTTCTCGTCCACGACGACGTCACCCTCGGTCCAGACCTCTTCGACGACCTCTTGCTCGATGCCCTCATTCTCCGAGCGGATGTCGATGCGCCAACCCGTCAGGCGCGCGGCGAGGCGGGCGTTCTGACCCTCCTTGCCGATGGCGAGGCTGAGCTGCTGGTCGTGCACGATGACCGTGGCGATGCCATCCTCCTCGTTCAGCCGCACCTCGCGCACGCGCGCGGGCTGCAGCGCCGACTGGATGAACTCGATCGGGTCGTCGCTGTAGGGCACGACGTCGATCCGTTCGCTGCGCAGCTCGTTGGTGATGTTGCGCACGCGGCTGCCGCGCGCCCCCACGCAGGCCCCGACGGGGTCGATCATGTGGTCGTTGCTCGCCACGGCGATCTTGCTGCGGTGGCCCGGCTCGCGCGCCAGGGCCTTGATCTCGACGATGCCGTTGGCAATCTCGGGCACCTCAATCTCGAAGAGCTTGGCGACCAGCGCCGGGTGGGTGCGGCTCACCACGATCTGGGGGCCCTTGTTGGTCTTGCGCACCTCGACGATGTACACCTTGATGCGCGCCCCGTGTTCGTAGCGTTCGAAGGCGATCTGCTCGGCCTGGGGCAGGAGGGCCTCGACCCGGCCGAGGTCGAGCAGCGTGTAGCGGTTGTCGTTCTGCTGGACCGTGCCCGAGACGATGTCGCCCTCGCGGTTGGCGAACTCCTCGTACATTTGGCGCCGTTGGATGTCGCGGATCAGCTGCATCAGGACCTGCTTGGCGGTTTGGGCGGCGATGCGACCGAAGTCCTCGGGCGTGGCGTCCCACTCGCGCGTGACGTTGCCTTCAATGTCGAGCTCGAGGCCCCAGACCTTGATCTCGCCCGTCTCGGGGTTGATCTCGACCTCGGCGTCCTCGGCGGAGTCGGGACGGCGCTTGTAGGCGGCGAGCAGCGCGTTGGCGAGGGCGATGAGCAGCTCCCCCTCGTCGATGTTCTGATCACGGGCAATCTGTCCCAGGGCCTCTAGGAATTCGAAGTTCGCCATCACTAACCTTCCTTGCTCGATGAGGATGCTTTGCCACGCGAGGGGGTGGGCTTGGCCTCGGCACCCCACTTGAAGACGGTGCGCGCGCGTTCGATTCGTGCGATGGGCACGCTGAGCCGACCGTGCTCGGCGTCGTCGAGCGTGACGGCGTCGTCCTCGACCGCGACGACGGTTCCCTCGAGGCGGCGCGTCGGCTCGCCGTCGCGCATCTCGCGAAGCGTCACGACCTCGCCGACGGTGGTGGCGAAGTGCGCCGGGGTGCGAAGTTTGCGCTCGAGGCCGGGGCTCGAGACGTCCAGGGTGAAGCGCCCGGCGATGGGGTCGTGCTCGTCGAGCCACTCCGAGACGCAGCGATTGGCCCGGGTGAGGCTCTCGAGGTCCACGCCGCCGGGCTTGTTGACGACCACGTGGAGGGTCCCCTTCGTCATCTCCAGGTCGTAGAGGTCCAGCCCGAGGTCAGAGAGCAGGGAGCGCAGTGGGGTCTCGAGTTCCACGGCCTTCTCCTCTCTGTGTCGTCCGGACGTTCAGACAGAGAGAAAGCGCGGGCCAGAGGCCCGCGCTTTAACGAGTCCAAACGTCCTGAGCGGACTGTAGGTACAAATTGTAGCAGTCCGGCGAGCGCGTCACAATCGCGATTCGCCGTCCCACCACGCTGGGAAGATCCGGCCTCTCGCCGGTCGGCGCCGGTCGCCTAGTACGACTTGGCCACGATGCAGTCGAGGCCGTCCTCGGTGTCGGTGACCGGGATCGAGCCGTCCTTTCGCTGCAGACAGCGCACGGTGATGGCCTCGGTCTTCAGTTGCGCCTCCCCCGTTTCGCCCACCGCGGACCAGGGCAGTCGCGCGAAGCCCGTCGTGGCGGCCTCCATCGCCTCGGGAACGCTTGCCACGTCGAAGGTGGAATCGAAGAGTCGCTGCCTCGCACCCTCGAAGATGTCCGACTGCATCGCCACGAGGATTGCCGGGACCTGCGCCGCGACGGCGTCGACGCCGACCTGGACCTTGGCGCCGTCGTCGCGGCGCACCAGGGTGACCAACCCCTGGGCCAGGTCGCGCGGACCGACCTCCACTCGGATCGGCACGCCCTTGATCTCCCAGTCGGTGACCCGCCGCCCGAAGCCGCCCCGGCCCCGGTCGACCTGGACGCGCACGCCCGCCGCCTTCAGCGCGGCGCTGACCTTCTCGCAGGCCCCGTTCACCTCGGGTTCGTCGCGCACGGCGACCACGACCACCTGGATCGGAGCGAGGTTCGGCGGGACCACGAGGCCGGCGTCGTCGCCGTGGGCCATGATGAGCCCGCCCACCAGCCTCGTCGAGGCCCCCCATGAGGTGGTCCAGCACAGCTCGGCCTGGCCCTCCTCGCTCTGGTAGTAGACGTCGAAGGCCTTGGCGAAGTTCTGGCCCAACTCGTGGCTCGTCGCCATCTGCAGGGCCTTGCCGTCGCGCATCATGCCTTCGGCGGTCATGGTGTTGATCGCGCCGGCGAAGCGCTCGCTCGGCGGCTTGATGCCGAGGTACGTGGGCACGGCGAGGATCTTCTCCAGGAAATCGTTGTAGACCTCGAGGTGGATGCGCAGCGCGTAGGCGGCGGCGTCGGCGTAGGTGGCGTGGGCGGTGTGGCCCTCCTGCCAGAGGAACTCCGACGAGCGCAGGAACAGCCGCGGGCGCAGTTCCCAGCGCACGACGTTGGACCACTGGTTGAGCAGGAGCGGCAGGTCCCGGTAGCTCTGGACCCACTTCGCCATGAACTCGCCGATCACCGTTTCGGAGGTGGGGCGCACCACGATGGGCTCGGTCAGCTCCTCGCCGCCGGCGAAGGTCACGACCGCCAGCTCGGGGCTGAAGCCCTCGACGTGCTCGGCCTCGCGGTGGAAGTAGCTCTCGGGGATGAAGAGCGGGAAATAGGCGTTCTGGGCGCCGGTCTCCTTGATCCGGGCGTCCATCTCGGCCTGCATCCGCTCCCAGATGGCGTAGCCGTAGGGGCGGATGACCATGGTGCCGCGCACGGGGCCGTTGTCGGCCATCTCGGCCTTGGCGACGACGTCCTGGTACCAGCGCGGGAAGTCCTCGGCCTGGGGGGTCAGCACGCTCGGTGAAGCCACGATTCTCCTTTGATTCGTGGGCTCAGCCTAGCGAGGTGGCGATCAGCCCCCGGAGCGTCGACGGATCTTCGCGATGCGTTCGCTGGCGTGATTGACGTCGGCGCCGCGGTCGTCGAGCAGGGCGGCACGGTCGGCCTCAGCCTCGGCCTCGGCCGAAAGGTCGCGCGCGGCCAGGCGCGCCTCGAGTCCCTCGGCGACGATCTTCTTCGCCTCCTCGACGAGCGCCTCGACCATCTCGTCCTCGGGCACGACCCGGATGATCTGGCCCCGGATGAACAGGTGCCCCCGCTTCTTGCCCGCGGCGATGCCGAGATCGGCGTGGCGCGCCTCGCCGGGACCGTTCACGACACAACCCATGATCGCCACCTGGATGGGCAGATTGAGCGCCTCGAGGGCGCTCTGGGCCTGGGTGGCGACCTTGATGACGTCGACCTCGGCGCGCCCGCAGCTGGGACAGGCGATGAGGTCCAGCCCCTTGCGCTCGCGCAGCCCGAGGACCTCCAAGAGCTGGCGACCGGCCTTGGCCTCCTCGACGGGATCGGCGGTGAGCGAATAGCGCAAGGTGTCGCCGATGCCCTCGGCGAGCAACGTCGCGATGCCGGCGGTTCCCTTCAGCAGTCCGCCCGGCAGGGGGCCCGCCTCGGTGACCCCGAGGTGCAGCGGGTGGTCGAAGGTCTCCGACGCCAGCCGGTAGGCCGCGATCATCGTGGCGACCGACGAGGCCTTGACCGAGATCTTCACGTCCGAGAAGCCGACCTCCTCGAAGTAGGCGAGTTCGAGCCGCGCCGACTCGACCAGCGCCTCGGGTGTCGCGCCGCCGAAGCGCTCGTAGATGTCGGGGTGCAGGCTGCCGGCGTTGACGCCGATGCGGATCGGCACGCCGCGGTCGCGCGCCTCGGAGGCGACGAGACGGATCTCCTCGGGCTTGCGCAGGTTGCCCGGGTTGAGCCGCAGGCCCTGGACGCCGGCTTCGAGCGCGGCGAGGGCCATCTCGACGTGGAAGTGGATGTCGGCGACGATTGGCACGGGCGAACGCGGCACGATCTGGGCCAGGCCCTCGGCGGCGGCTTGGTCGTTGCAGGTGCAGCGCACGATGTCGGCGCCGTTGGCAGCCAGCTCGTAGACCTGCGCGAGGGTCCCCTCGACGTCGCCCGTCTTGGTCGTGGTCATCGACTGCACCGAGATCGGCGCGTCGCCACCGACCTTGACCGAACCGACCGCTATCTGGCGGGTCGGGCGACGGGGGCTGAGGGCACTGGCGGTGACGTCCACCCCACCATTCTGCCGTGCCGCGCGAAGGGCCCGAGCGATTAGTGGAACGGGTTGGCGATCGGGTGGGCGATGTCGAGGTAGAGGGTGCAGGCGAACAGCACCAACAAGACGCCCATAAAGGCGTAGACGAAGGGGGCGAGGCGGTTGACGTCGGCGTGGTAGCGCCGTCCCCTTCGACTGCGCAGCCGCTCGTAGGTCGCGATCGCCACGTAGCCGCCGTCGAGGGGCAGCATCGGCACCATGTTGAGGATGCCGACGAAGATGTTGACGGCCATGAGGATCGCCAGCAGCGTCCCCGGACTGGCCGAGGTGCTCTGCACCGCGATGCGCACGACCCCGACGATCGACTCGGGGCGGTTCAGTTGATTCGCTCGATTCGTCGCCGCCGCCGGTGACGCGACCTGGTGGATGAGGCTCGAGAACTGCCCCGGCGAGAAGACGTGCACCATGGCGTGGGCCGCCGTGGCGATCATCGATCCGACCATGGTGAACGAGCGCGGCACCGCGGCGAGGAACGACTCGCGCGCGGTCTGGTTAATCAGGGAGACCCCGAGGTAGCCGACCGGCTTCGCCCCGGTCGCGAGGGCCGATCCGGCGACCTTGATCGTGCGTCCGTCGACGGGCGTCGCGTGCAGCGTCAGGGTCCTGCCCGAGCGCTCGACGGCGAGCGTCAGGAACTTGCCGGCGCTCGCGTGCACGAGGTTCACCAGCTGGGTGTCGCTCGTGACGGTGCGCCCGTCGACCGCGACGATGCGGTCGCCCAGTCGCAGCCCGGCCAACTGCGCCGCGTTCTTCGAGTGGCCCTGCCACGACGTGAAGGTGTAGACCCCGACGTGGCTCGCCGACGGCAGTCCGACGAAGGTCAGCGAGGCCCACGCGAGCAGGAGCGCCATCACGAGGTGCATCAGCGAGCCGGCCGAGGCGAAGAGGACCTTGCGCGGGTAGGTGGCCGACCGGTACGTGCTCGACTCCTGGTCCGCGTCGATCGTGTTGGTCCAGTTCATCCCCGGCACCTTCACGTAGCCGCCCGCCAGGATGGCCCGCACGCCGTAGCGGGTCTCGCCCACGTTCGTCGACCACAGCACCGGCCCGAAGCCGACGAAGAAGTCGGTGACCTTCATCCCCGCGCGCTTGGCGGTGATGAAGTGGCCGAACTCGTGGACCATCACCATGACGATGATGGCGAAGATCACGACCGGCAGGGCCCAACCGACCCATATGGTCAGGACTGCGACGGTCACGGTGATCCCAGCGAGGAGGGTGATCAGCGGCCGGAGAGCGGAGGTTTCGGCTTCCATGGCTACAGGGCGACGATACCGTGCGCCCGGCGCCGCGATAGCGCATCGTTCTCGATCAGGTCCTCGAGCGTGCGAAGGGGGTCGGGCACGTAGCCGTCCATCACCCGGGCGACCACGCCGACGATCTCGTGCCAGGCGATGCGGTCGGCCAGGAAGGCCGCGACCGCGACCTCGTTGGCGGCACTGAGCCACGCGGGGGCGGCGCCGCCGAGGCGGGCCGCCTCGTAGGCCAGCGTCAAGGCGGGGAAGGCGTCGAGATCGGGCGGTTCGAAGGTCAGCTCCAGTGCCCGGGTGAAGTCGAGCTCCCCCCAGGCGTGATCGAGCCGCTCGGGCAGTCCCAGGCAGTAGGCGATGGGCAGGCGCATGTCGGGGCGCGACAACTGCGCGAGCACCGAGCCGTCGACGTACTCGACCATTGAGTGCACGATCGACTGGGGGTGCACGACCACGTCGACGCGTTCGGCCCCGACACCGAACAACGCCGCGGCTTCGAGCACCTCGAGCCCCTTGTTCATCAGCGTTGACGAGTCGATCGTGATCTTCGCGCCCATCGACCACGTCGGGTGGTTGAGGGCGTCCTCCTT
>JAYSQJ010000167.1:0-2648 GCA_043721635.1 Acidimicrobiales bacterium
CTCACCGTCAGGTCCAACGTCGAAAGGCCCCGCTCGGTGGCTCGACCGACGGCCGACCGGAACATCTCGTTGGTCGCCGCGTGGTCGGTCAACAGATTCGTCGCCACGGCGACGCGAACGCCGCTCGTGCCGCGCAGCACGTGATCGACGACACCGCCGACGTCGGCGAGGACTTCGAAGAGCGCCGCGGTGTCGAGTACGTTGCGGGCCATTGGCCCGGGACTGTCCTGACTGGCGGCGATGGGCACGACGCCCCGGCTCGGCACCGTACCCACCGCGGGCTTCAGCCCGACGACACCGTTGAGCGAAGCCGGGCACGTGATTGAGCCGTCGGTCTCGGTGCCCACGGCGAGGGGGGAGAGTCGCGCGGCGAGCGCGGCGCCCGACCCCGACGATGAGCCGCCGGCGCTGCGGTCCAACTGGTAGGGGTTGGCGGTGAGGCCGCCGACCGCCGACCACCCACTGGTCGAGAAGGGTGAGCGGAGGTTGGCCCATTGGGAGAGGTTCGTCGCGCCCAGCACGACCAAACCGGCCTCGCGCAACCGCGCGACGAGGGGGGCGTCGTTGCTCACCGGGCGCCCGAGCAATGCCGTGGACCCGGCCGTGGCGGGCAGTCCGAACGCCTCGACGTTGTCCTTCACCAGGACCGGGATCCCGTGGAGGCGACTGCGTACGAGACCGGCCGTGCGTTCCTCGTCGGCCCGTCGCGCCGCCGCCGTGGCGTCGGGGGCGAGGGCGATGATGCTGCGCAGCTCGACTTCGGTGCCCGGAGCGTCGAGCTGCGCGATCCGATCGGTCAGTGCGCCCACGATCCGCACCGAGGTCGTCTCACCGGCGTCGAGCTGGGACGCGAGATCAATCGCCGATGCCTCGCAGATCCAGTCGTCGGACAAGGCCACGTCGGCACCTTTCGTCGTGGCCGAGGCTAACACCGGCCCCCTGACGGGTTGCGAGAGGCGCCGACGCCCAGCGGCCGGCTCGGAAACTCGCTCCGTGGGGCCCTCGAGCGATGGAGCGACCGTAGGGTTGGTGGGTGCTTGAAACGCGACGCGACCAGTGAACGTCCTCGCGAGCGCACTCGATCAGACGTGGGAGCCGTTCGTCCTCATCCTCGGGCTCTTGCTGATCGGCCGTAGCGCGGCGACCGACGGGCTCTTCGAGGCCATCGGCGGACACCTCGCGTCACTGCCCGGGGGAGGACTGACGCTCTTCACGTCGATGATGGGTCTCGTGGCGGTCGTCACGGCGACCCTCAATCTCGACACCTCGGTCGTGTTCCTCACTCCAATCCTCCTGCACGCGGCGAGACGTCGGGGGATCGACGAGCGCGCGTTCCTCTACGGATCGATCTTCATGGCGAACTCGGCGTCGCTCCTGCTGCTCGGGTCCAACCTCACCAATATCCTCGTCTTCGCCGGCCGCCACCTACGCGGCGCGGACTTCGCGAGCGCGATGTTCCCGGCGTGGGTCGCCTCGATCGTCCTCACGACCGTGGTCGTCGCCGTCTGGTGCTGGCCCGACCTTCGTCACGTCGGCGCGCGCAGCGGAACCGAGATCGCTCGCGTCTCTTCCCCCGTTGGATTGGCGGGCCTCGTGGTCGCGACGGTCCTCATGCTCTTGGTGCGCGATCCGGCACTGTGGGTGCTCGCCACTGGCGTCGCCGGCGCCGCGTGGGAGGCGCTGGTCGCTCGACGGTCCGGGGTCCGTTCAATGCTTCGCGTCTTGAACCTCCCCCTGCTCGTCGGACTCTTCGTCCTGGCCGTGGCCGTGGCCGTGCTCGCGCGCGAAGGGGAATTCGCGCAGCGCCTCATGGCTACGTCGGGGACCTGGACGAGTGCGGGGATCGGCGTCGGAGCGGCGAACCTCATGAACAACCTCCCGGCCGCGGCCCTGCTCTCGTCACGGCTTCCCAGCCACCCCTACGCGCTGCTCTTCGGCCTCGACCTGGGGCCGAACATCTGTGTCATCGGCGCGATGTCCTCACTCTTGTGGCTGCGGATCTCGCGTCAGAACGCGGCGAGCCCTTCGGCGCGCACGTTCAGCCAGGTCGGGGTGGTCGTGACGGCCACGACGCTGGTCGCGGCGCTGCTCGTCAGTTAGGCGACGGCCGGGAGTCAGTCAGTGGTCCCGGTGCGCAGTGATGGTGGCCTTCAACACGTCACTCCAGGGCGTTGGCTCGAGCCCGAAGGTCGCCCGGGTCTCGGAATCGTCGATGACGAATGGTGCGTTGAACTGGTACATCGTCGTGGGCAGCTCTCGCACCATCGCACTGAACAGGCCCAGCGCACGCAGTGCGAGCATCGGGACCGAGGTCACCTTGACTCGGGACACGCCCGCGACGTCGGCGATGTCGTCGAGCACCTCGCGTTGGGTTCGAGGAGGGTTCGCGGGCGCGTGCCAGGCCCGACCCCACGACTCCTCGCGTTGGGCGCAGGTCACCATCGTGCGCGCGACGTCGACGGTGTAGTTCCAGCTGTGGGGCACGTCCGGGCTGCCGAGCACTTGGCAGCCCTTCCCGGCCAGCACCCGCGGGACGGCCCGCAGGTTCACGAAACCCTGCGCGTTCGGCCCGACGAAGTCAGAGGCCCGGACCTCGGTCGCCGCGATACGTCCCTCGTCGTGCGCGCGCTTCGCGTCGCGCCACATCG
>JAYSQJ010000168.1:0-7702 GCA_043721635.1 Acidimicrobiales bacterium
CCGCCGACCGCCCGGCAGTGGAAGAGGAGCGAGTACAACGGGATGCGCGAACTGCCCAGGCGCATGCCGTCGAGTACCCCGATCAACCGAATCGGCTCCACCTCGATGCCGGTCTCCTCGAGGACCTCCTTCACCACCACCTCGGGGGCGGAGTAGCCCACGTCGCACCAGCCCGTCGGATAGAGCCAGACGCCCGAGTCGGCCCGTTGAATCAGGAGGAGTTCGTTCTTCTCATTGGCGACGGCCGCGCCGACCGCGACCTTGGGCGTCTGGTAGCCGGGGATCCCCCGACCGACGTCCTTCATCCACTCGACGACGTGACCGTCGGCGTCGGGCACACCCGCCAGTCCCTGGTCGGCGGCGACCTTGATATCGGCGGCGATCTTCAACACCTCCTCGAAACGCTCGCGCTCGTACTGGCTCTGGGTGAAGCCGAGTCCGGTGCGCGCGACGCCCGCCAGCGACTCGGCCCAACGGCGCAGCGTTTTCTCGGGAACCGGTTCCATCAGCATGACGCTACCAACGCCGACTAGGCCACCGTCGCGTCGAGGACTTCGTCCACCGTGCCGACGAGACCCGTGTAGAAGATGCCAAACTCGCCGTAGAGGGTGGAGGCTTCGTCGAAGCGCATTGAGTAGACGCACTCCTTCAGGTCGTCGACGTGCACGCCGAAAAGCGTGACCCCCCACTCCCAGTCGTCGAGACCGGTCGATCCCGTCACCACCTGGAGAATCCGTCCCTTGAACTCCTTGCCCGCGGTGCCGTGCTGGCGCATGAGCCGCATGCGCTCGTCGTAGGGCAGCGCGTACCAGTTGTGCTCCTCGCCGCGGCGCTTGGACATCGGATAGAAGCAGAAGGCCCTCATTCCGGCCGGCGGCAGCACGGGGTTTAGTCGGTCGTTGATCATCTGCTCAGGCATGCCCGCGGCGTACTCGCTCACCTCGGTTACCGAGACGTAGCTCTCGGCAACCCTGAAACCGGCTGCTTGGACCTTGCTTTGGAATCGTCGCAGGTCCCACAGGTCCTCACCGAGGACCATGAAGCACGTGTCGGCCTTCGCGCCAATGATCGCGGCGGTGACGACCTGCAGGCCCGCGTCAACGGCTTCGTCGACGGCCTTTCGAATGGCGACAACGTCGACGGCTCCTTGCGGATGGCAGAACAGGTGGACGACGTTCAGTCCGCGTGCGGGTCCGAGCGGGGAGGGTGAGGTCATCCATCAATGCTACGGCGTGGCGTCCAAAGAAGAACCGTGGGGCCCGAAGGCCCCACGGTTCACTTGGATCTGCGAGAGGTCCGACTTAGTAGTCGTCCATGCCTCCGCCGGGCATCGACGGTGCCTTCTCTTCGGGCTTGTCGACGATGACGCACTCCGTAGTCAGGAACAGCGCCGCGATCGACGCCGCGTTCTGCAGCGCCGAGCGGGTGACCTTGGCGGCGTCGATGACACCGGCCTTGATGAGGTCCTCGTACTCGCCGGTCGCCGCGTTGAGTCCAGAGGTCGCGTTCTTGAGGTGACGGACCTTGTCCACGACCACGCCACCCTCGAGTCCGGCGTTCACCGCGATCTGGTTGAGGGGAGCCTCGACGGCCTTAGAGACCATGCGCGCACCGGTCGCCTCGTCGCCGCTCAGCTTGTCGGCGCATTCGAGGATCCGGGACTGGCTGCGCAGCAGCGCGACGCCACCGCCGGGCACGACGCCCTCTTCGATGGCGGCCTTGGTCGTCGACACGGCATCCTCGATGCGGTGCTTCTTCTCCTTCAGCTCGACCTCGGTGGCCGCGCCGACCTTGATGACGGCGACGCCACCGGACAGTTTGGCGAGGCGCTCCTGGAGCTTCTCGCGGTCGTAGTCCGAGTCGGTGTTCTCAATCTCGGCCTTGATCTGGCTGATGCGGCCCTTGATGTCGTCCTCGGAGCCGGCACCCTCGACGATGGTCGTCTCGTCCTTCGTGACGACGACCTTGCGGGCCGAGCCGAGCAGTTCGAGACCGGCGGTGTCAAGCTTGAGCCCGATCTCCTCGGAGATGACCGTGCCTCCGGTGAGGATCGCGATGTCCTGGAGCATGGCCTTGCGACGCTCCCCGAAGCCCGGCGCCTTCACGGCGACGGACTTGAAGGTGCCGCGGATCTTGTTGACGACGAGCGTGGCCAGCGCCTCGCCCTCGATGTCCTCAGCGATAATCAACAGTGGGCGGCCCGACTGCATGACCTTCTCGAGGACCGGCAGGATGTCGCGCACCGAGGTGATCTTCGAAGAGACGAGCAGGATGTAGGCGTTCTCGAGCACCGCTTCCATCCGCTCAGTGTCGGTGGCGAAGTAGGGGGCGATGAAGCCCTTATCGAAGCGCATGCCCTCGACGAGGTCCATGTCCATTCCGAAGGACTGGCTCTCTTCGACGGTGATGACGCCGTCCTTGCCGACCTTGTCAATCGCGTCGGCGATCATCTCGCCGATTTCGTTGTCCGCCGCGGAGATTGAGGCCACTTGGGCGATCTGCTCCTTGGTGTCAGCGGGCTTGGCGAGGTCGCGAAGCGACGCGACGGCCGCCTCGACGGCCGCCTCGATGCCCTTCTTCAGCGACATCGGGTTCGCACCGGCGGCAACGTTGCGCAGCCCCTCGTGGACCATGGCCCAAGCCAGGACCGTCGCGGTCGTCGTACCGTCGCCGGCGACGTCGTCAGTCTTCTTGGCGACCTCCTTCACCAGCTCGGCGCCAATGCGCTCGAAGGGGTCCTCGAGGTCGATCTCCTTGGCAATCGAGACGCCGTCGTTAGTGATCGTGGGGGCGCCCCACTTCTTGTCGAGCACGACGTTGCGGCCCTTGGGCCCGAGGGTCACTCGAACGGCATCGGCCAGCTTGTTCATGCCACGTTCCAGGGCCCGGCGGGCCTCTTCATCGAAAGAAATCAGTTTCGCCACGGTGGATCCTCCTAGTGCGATCGCACCTTTTTGGTGCAACGCAATATTAGCAGTCTAGGGAGGTGAGTGCTAACGGAGGTCAGCCCCCGGCGACGGCCGGGACCAGCGAGACGGTCTGGCCGGCTTCGAGCACGGTGTCGAGTCCGTCCAGGTACCGGACATCCTCGTCGGCCACGAAGACGTTGACGAACCGGCGCAGAGCCCCGCGATCGTCCAATACCCGAAAGGCGATGCCCGGGTAGGCCGTATCGACGGCCGCGATCGCCTCGCGCACGGTCAGGGCCTCGACCGGCACCTCGCCCGCTCCCCCGACGAGCGAGCGCAACTGGCTGGGCAGGCGGACCGTGACACTCACGACGCCGCCACCAGTTGGTGGAATCGCAGGGCGTCCTCGGCCGCGGCCAGCGACGGGGCGATGGTCGAGCTGACGGTGGCGGTGTCGACCACGGCGTCGAGGGTCTTGAGACCGTGGCCCGAGATGATGGCGACGATGGACTTGTTGGGGTCGATCGTGCCGCGCTCGACCATCTGGCGCAGGCACGCAATGGTCACGCCGCCCGCCGTCTCGGCAAAAATGCCCTCGGTCTGAGCGAGCAGACGAATGCACTCGAGGATCTCGCTGTCGGGCACCGAGCCGCAATCCCCGCCGTTGAGGCGAAGCTCGTCGAGGACGTAGGGTCCGTCGGCCGGATTGCCGATTGCGAGCGAGCGAGCGATCGTGTTCGGGCGCTGGGGCGTGATGACGTCGGCGCCATTGGCGAAGGCCGTGGCGATCGGCGAGCAGCCGGTCGCCTGGGCCCCGAACAGCACCGGTGCCGGTCCGTCGATGAGGCCGAGCTCGATGAACTCCTTGAAGCCCTTGGCCACCTTCGTCAACTGGCTGCCCGAGGCGACCGGCACGACCACCTGGTCCGGGGCGCGCCAGCCCAACTGCTCGGCGATCTCGAAGGCCAGGGTCTTGGAGCCCTCGGCGTAATAGGGACGGATATTGACGTTCACGAAGGCCCAGTCGGCGTGCTCGGCGACGAGTTCGATGCAGAGTCGGTTGACGTCGTCGTAACTGCCCTCGACGCCGAGCACCGTGCCGCCGAAGATGGCGGCCATGGCGATCTTGGACTTTTCGAGGTCGGCCGGGATGATGGTGATGCTCGGCCATCCAATGAATGCGGCGTGGGCCGCGACCGAGGTGGCCAGGTTGCCCGTCGAGGCGCAGGCGGCGGTCGCGTAGCCCAAACGACGGGCGCTGGAAAGCGCGACCGAGACCACGCGGTCCTTGAACGAGCCGGTGGGGTTGCGGGTGTCGTCCTTCAGCCAGAGCTCTTTCACGCCGAGCACCTCCGCGAGGCGCGAGGCGCGTTGAAGCGGCGTCCAGCCGGCGCCGAGGTCAACCGGGGCCACGCCGGGGTCGGGCAGCAGTGCGCCGTAGCGCCATATGGAGTTGGGGCCCCTGGCGATCGACTCGCGAGTGATCGCCTCCTTCGCCCCGACCAGGTCGTAGGAGACCTCGAGCGGACCGAAGCAGAACTCACACGAATAGTGCGCGTCACTGGAGTAGGTGGCACCGCACTCTCGACATAGAAGACCGGTAGCGAAACTCATAACTCCCTTTTCATCGTTCGGCCTTTGGCACCTGGTGTGATGAGCGGGTGCTCGTGGATCACACTGGTTGTCGCGACTTCAACGGGGCCGTCCCTCAGTCGCTCTTGATGACTCCCCAATTCTTGTCGCTGGCTGGTCCCGTGTCAAGTGCGACCTCGTTCGCGGTGGCCCTATCCTCAGTTGCGTGAGTAGTACCGAAGTCCCCTGGACCCTCAGTCGAGACGATTTCAGCCTCGAGCGAGTCACCCGGCTCAAGGCCGCCACCACCGTGGCCGTCATCGTGCCGGCCAAGAACGAGTCGGCGACGGTCGGCACCGTCCTCGACGCGGTGCTGGTCCATGGCCACCTCGTCGACGAACTGGTCGTCGTCAACGACCATTCGGTCGACGACACCACCACGGTCGCCGACCACCACGGGGCCCGGATCGTCGCCACCAACGGCCCGGGGGGCAAGGGCGAAGCCATGCGGGCCGGTCTGGCCGCGACCATCTCGGACATCGTGGTCTTCCTCGACGCCGACGTGATCAACACGACGTCCGAGTTCGTGGCCCGACTCATCCAGCCCCTGCTCGAACGAACCGACATTGAGCTGGTGAAGGGCTACTACGAACGTCCGCTGCACAACATGCCCTCGGGCGGGGGCCGCGTCAACGAGCTCGCGGCCCGACCGATCCTCTCGTTGCTCTACCCCGGACTCGGCGAGATTCGCCAGCCCCTCGCGGGCGAGACCGCCGGTCGGCGCAGTGCCCTCGAGTCGATCACGCTGGAGAAGGCCTACGGAGTAGAGATCGCACTGCTGATCGACATCGCTCGGCAATTCGGCGTGCACAGCCTCGCCCAGGTCGACCTCGGCGTGCGCCGTCATCGCAACCGCCCGCTCGACGAACTCCGACCCATGTCGATGGAAGTACTACGAGCAGCGCTCAAGCGCTACTCGGTCCACCTGCCGCCGCAGACATGACTAGCCAACGGCGAGGTCCGGACCGAGCAAGACGATGACATCGTCACTCGCGGCATTCGATACCGGATGCAATCCGTTGAGTGGCTGCACGGCGCGGGAGCTCACGTGGATCTCGCTCGCGATTTCGAGGGCCGCCCAGCGGAACTGCGGGTTGAAGTAGACGATGGTCCCGATGACCTTGTTCGCGTTTAACGCGGGCAGGGTGTCCCATCCCAGCGTGAGCAGTTGCTGCGTGAATCGGCTGGCCAACTTGGGCGTCGACGTTGCGTTCGCGACCTGCACGCGCACCTGAGACTTCGGCACGACCTTCGAGTGGGGCTTGGTCGTCGTGGATGACCCTGCGAGTAGCGTCGAGGTCGTCGGTGTGGACGGACTCGGGGAGCGCAGAATCAGGAACGTCGCCGCGACGAAGAGCACCACAATGGTCAACACGACACCGAGCGAGGGCTGGTAGTGCGAGCCCGCGGTGTGCGAACCGTGGCGGGGTTGGGATGCATCGCTCATTCGGCCCAGCCTATTGCGGCCGGTCGAAGTTAACTAACCTTGGTACTTCCAAGCCGGTGTGGCGCAGTCTGGCAGCGCAGGCGATTTGTAATCGTCAGGTCGGGGGTTCGAATCCCTCCACCGGCTCCGAGGAGGTCAAGATGAAGGTGGTAGACCGATTCGCGTCGGTGCTCAAGGAGTTCCGGTCCTTCGCCCTGAGGGCGAACGCCGTGGATCTCGCGATCGGCGTTGCCTTGGGCGCCGCCTTCACGGCAGTCGTCCAGGCGATCGTGGCCGGGCTCTTCACACCACTCATCGCCGCGCTCTTCGGCAAACAGGACTTCTCGAAGCTCTATTTCGCGGTCCACGGCAGCCGGTTCGAATACGGCCTGGTGGTCAACACCTCGGTGACGCTGTTCATCGTCGCCGTAGTCCTGTTCTTCCTCGTCGTGAAACCTCTCAACGCATTGCGTCGACGCCTCGGGCTCGACACCAACTCGTCCCTGCCCAAGGCGCCCTGTCCGGCCTGTCAGACCGAGATCGACCTCCGTGCCCGCCGGTGCCCGGCCTGCACCGAGGTGCTCAACGAGAGCTGGAGCGACTCGTAATCAGAGTACGAACACCTCGACGCGAGAGTACTCGGCCCCGGTCTTGTTCCCGATTGCCCCCTCGCCCGCTGACTTGATGGCAACACCCTTCACGTGCAGGATGCTCAGTCGGCTTCGCAAGTACTGCGCCACGACGGTGGCCCGCGCTCGACTCACCGACATGTTTAGCGAGGACAGTCCCGTCGCCGACGTGTAACCGTAGAGCGTGACGTTGCGGTACTGCTTCACCTTGATGTAAGAGGCCAGCCGCTTCACCTGGTTCATCAACGTCGCCGATAGCGCCGTCGAGTTCCTCTTGAACGACCCGACCGCACCGAGGAGGCGGGCCGGTGCATGGCCGCTCCACTGCGCGTACAGCGTCGACGATCCTGACAAGACCAGCGTCTGACCCACTGCATACGACGCCCCGGTTCCTTTGGCCGCCGTGTTCCATTGAGCCAGGAGGAAACCGGCATGGAGCAATCCCCCCTGACCTGGCAACGTAATCGATGAACCGTGCGCGCCACTGATCGATGCGACCGAGCCGCTGCCGCCATTGGCGTTGAAGGTGAGAGTGTCCGTGAGCACTTGGGACCACTCGGCAAAGAGGGTGACTGACGCGGCGGGAGTGAACGGTGTTCCACCGAGACCGACCAATGTTCCGCCCGAGAGCGCAGTGAACCAACCGGAGAAGGTCGATCCCGCGTTCGTGGGCGTGGGGAGAAGTATCGGGATTGATCCCGGTAAGTAGTTCGCAGTCACCGGGGCGACGAGACCTCCGTTGGAGGAATACGTGACGACGAACCCACTTACCGACCACTTCGCGTAGAGGACGACTGACGCGACCGGGATGAAGGACGCCCCGCCGAGTCCTACTAAGGACCCGCTAGCCGGAGCCGAGAACCAGCCCATGAAGGATGAGCCAGAAAGACTCGGCGTCGGGAGAACGACCGCCGGCGTGCCGAAGGTGTAATTGAGAATTGACGGACTGACGACCCCTCCATCGGCAGAGTACGTCACGCTATAAACGTCAGAGGTCCACTGCGCGTAGAGAGTCTGATCGCCCACCAGTACGTACGTAGCTCCGCCGGCGTACTCGGTCCCACTTCCATCGGCCGCAGTGTTCCATCCAATGAACGTATGCCCAA
>JAYSQJ010000169.1:0-4802 GCA_043721635.1 Acidimicrobiales bacterium
CCGCCGTAGGCTGGTCCCGTGCAGGCCGTGGTCATCGATGACCGAACCCTCAAGGTCGTCGAACGACCGACGCCCGAGCCCGGGGGCCATGACGTCGTCGTTGCCGTGCGCGCCGCCGGGGTCAACGCCGCCGACCTCCTGCAGCGCCGGGGCTACTACCCCGCACCGTCGGGTTGGCCCGCGGACGTCCCCGGCCTCGAGATGGCCGGGGTCGTCAGCGCGGTCGGCGACCGCGTCCACGAGCCCCTGCTCGGACGGCGCGTCTGCGCGGTCGTCGGTGGCGGCGCCCAGGCGACGCACTGCGTCGTGCCGAGCGAGCACCTGGTCTTCCTGCCTGACCACGTGGACTGGCCGCAGGCCGGCGGCTTCGCCGAGGCCTTCACGACGGCCCACGACGCGCTGGTGACCCAGGGTGCCGTGCGCGAGGGCGACCGGGTGCTGATCTCGGGAGCTTCGGGCGGCGTCGGCGTCGCCGCCGTCCAGATCGCCCATCTCATGGGCGCGCACGTGACGGCGGTGACGAGGACGAGCGAGCATCACGGAGCCCTGTCAACCCTCGGAGCCGACGAGACGGTGACGCTCGACCAGGTATCGGGCGTCGGCCCCGTCGACGTGGTGCTCGAACTGGTCGGGGCGTCCCACCTCGCCCTCGCCCAGCACCTGCTCGCCCCCTTCGCGCGCGTGATCGTGATTGGCGTGGGCGGCGGCGGGAGCCGAGTCGACCTCGACCTGCTCCTCGTCATGGCCAGTCGGTCGACCCTCACCGGTTCGACGCTTCGCTCCAGGTCGCGTAGTGAGAAGGCCACCGTCGCGGACCTGGTGAACCGGGCGCTGGTGCCGCGCTGGACGACCGGCGAACTGCGCGTCCCGGTGGCGCGGACCTTCGACTTGGCACAGGCCGAGTCCGCTTACGAGTACTTCGCGCGGCCGGGCAAGCTCGGCAAGGTCGTGCTGTGCGTCGAGGACTAGGCGCCGACTGTACCCGATGAGTTCAGTCCCGTACCCCCACCCGAGCCGGTGCGATCCCGACCGCGCCGACTACGACGCGATCATCGTGGCCCACGAGGAGGCGGTCGCCCTCGCACTGGTGAGCTACCGAGACCCGTCGACCGGCCTCATGGTCCTGACGGTCGCCACGCACCTGGCCCGTGGGTCGTGTTGCGACAGCGGATGTCGCCACTGTCCGTACCTGATCGACTAACCGGCGGCGGGACTCTCGTCGTGCTGGCCGAGGTGGTGACGGTCGATGTTGGCGAGCAAGTAGAACGAGACGGCGGCTAGGAGCAACATCAAGGACCCGAACCGGAACGCCTGGTCGTAGCCGTGCACGTTGGCCGCGACCCGCAAGGCGACGGCTCCGGCGCGGTCGGCGGGGTGGTGCAGGTTCGCCGCGACGAAGGCCGTGGCGCTCGAGACCACGATGGTGTTCTGGATCGCGGTGCCGAAGGAGCCGCCGATCTGCTGGGCGGTCTGCAGCACCGCCGAGGCCGCGCCGGTGTCCCCCGGGCGCACGTTGAACAGCGCCGTCGAGGAGATCGAGACGAACGCGAGGCCGAGGCCGAGGCTCGCCAGGACCATGGCCGGCATGACGTGGCCGAGGTAGGAACTGTAGGGCTGGATGAACGAGAGGATAAAGAGGCCCACCGCGCCCATGAAGCAGCCGAGAGTTGCCAGGGGTCGCGGTCCGACGCGGGGCAGGAACTGGCTGCACGCGCCGGCCGAGATGATGATCCCGACTGAGAAGGGCAGGAACAAGAGACCCGACTTCACGGCCGAGTAGTGGTGCACGTACTGGAAGTAGAAGGTCATGAACAAGAACATCCCAAAGAGCCCGAGGCCCACGAAGATCTGGGACAGGTACGCGCCGGCCCGGACGCGGTCGGTGATCAGGCGAAGCGGCAGCAACGGCGACTTGATCCGACTCTCGAGAACGAAGAAGAAGGTCAGCAGCGCCGCCCCGACGGCCATGTACGGCCAGGCGCTGGTCGAACCCCAACCGTCGGTCGACGCCTGCGAGACGCCGTAGACGATGGCGACCATGCCCACCGTCGCGGTGAGCGCCCCGGGCACGTCGTAGTGGGGATGACCGTCGACCTTGGACTCGTGGATGTTGGGCACGGCGAGCGAAAACGCGATGATCGCCATTGGAGTGTTGACGAAGAGGCACCACCGCCACGAGAGATACTGGGTGAGCAGTCCTCCGGCGATCAGTCCGATCGCCGCCCCGACGCCCGAGAGTGCGCCGAACACGCCAAAGGCCTTGGCCCGCTCCTTGGAGTCGGTGAACGTCACTGAGATGAGCGACAGCGACGCCGGGGCGAGCAGCGCCCCGAAGATCCCCTGGAGGGCCCGCGCGCCGAACAGCATCTGCTGGTTCATTGCAAAGCCACCGAGGAGCGACGCCGCGGCGAAGCCCAAGAGCCCGATCAGGAAGGCCTTCTTTCGACCCATGTAGTCGCCGATCCGTCCACCGAGCAAGAGGAACCCGCCGAAGGTGAGCGTGTAGGCCGTCACCGCCCACTGGTAGTTCTTCTGCGCGATGCCGAGCCCGCCGAGGGAACGGGGCAGCGCGGCGTGGGGCAGGGCGATGTTGACGATGGAGGCGTCCAGCACGACCATCAGCGCGGCAATGGCGATGACGAAGAGCGCGAACCAGCGACGCGGGTCAGGGGTCTCGGCGTGAACGACGTAACTCTCCGATGATTCTGACACGGACCCCCCAATATTCTTTCGACTTACAATAAGGACCCACGGGGCCGGTCGACCCCGTGAGTCTTTCACATGAAGGACGTTGGCTACAGCAGAGATCGCAGTGGGCTATAGGCCAGCCCGAGTGAGTCAGCAACCGGACCGTAGGTGACCGCCCCATCCACTACGTTCACGCCCTCGGCCAGTGCGTCGTCGGCGAGCACGGCCTCGCGCCAACCGTGTCGAGCGAGCTCCATGGCGTAGGGCAGTGTGGCGTTCGCCAGCGCGTACGTCGAGGTATAGGGCACGGCGCCCGGCATGTTGGCCACGCAGTAGAAGATCGAGCCGTTGACCTCGAAGACGGGGTCCGAGTGCGTGGTCGGACGGGTCGCCTCGAAGCAACCACCCTGGTCGACCGAGATGTCGACCAGCACCGAGCCGGGTCGCATACGCGCGACCAGGTCGTTGCTCACGAGCTTGGGGGCCCGAGCGCCGACCACGAGAACCGCGCCGATGACGATGTCGGCGTCGAGACAGGCCTCCTCGAGGGCGAGCGTGGAAGAGGCGATCGTCTGGACGCGGCCGTCGAAGTGGATGTCCACTTGACGCAGCCGCTCGAGGTTGCGGTCGAGGATCTTGACGTTGGCGTGCAGTCCGACCGCCATGGTCGCGGCGGCGAGTCCCGAGACTCCCGCGCCGATGACCACGACGTTCGACGGCGCGACGCCGGGCACTCCGCTGATCAGGGTGCCGTGCCCGCCGCCGGGCCGCATGAGGTGGTGCGCGCCCATCAGGGGCGCCATCCGTCCCGCGACCTCGCTCATCGGCGTCAGGAGCGGCAGCGAGTTGTCGCGTAGGCGGACGGTCTCGTAGGCGATGGCGACGTTGTTGGCCGTGACCAGCGCGTCGGTGCACTCGCGCGACGCCGCCAGGTGCAAGTAGGTGAAGAGCACCTGGTTCTTGCGGGCCGCGAGGCGCGGATATTCGGACGCGATCGGTTCTTTCACCTTCATGACCAAATCGCTGTCGGCCCAGACGTCGTCGACGGAGTCGATGATGGTCGCGCCGTTGGCGACGTAGTCGGCGTCGACGATCGACGAACCCACCCCGGCACCTCGTTCGATGAGGACCTGGTGGCCTGCTCCAGTGAGTTCGCGGGCCCCCGCGGGGGTGAGGGCCACGCGGTACTCATCTGTCTTTATTTCCTTCGGGACACCGATGATCATCGTGCTACTTCTTTCATTTGTTGAGACTCGACTGAGCACCGCGCGGAGAACTCCCGTGAATGTTCGGCACCCGTCTAGATCTTTTTCTTCGAGACAACGATACTGAGCACTGCAAAACCTATACCCACCGCGAATATCGCCGTACCGAAGACGAAGACTTGCGGTGGAATGCCAACCCGCGTGACGCCGTAGACCCACACCGGGAATGGGACACTCGACCCGCTCAAGAAATTCGAGGTCACGAAGTCGTCGATCGAGAGGGCGAAGGCCATCAGAGCGCCGGCCAGCACTCCGGGCATGATAAGTGGGAGGGTCACGCGGAAGAAGGTCACCAGTGGCGTCGCGCCCAGGTCGTACGCTGCCTCCTCGAGGGCGCGGTCGTAGCCGGCCATTCGAGCCCGAACCGTGACCGTCACGTAGGCGATGGAGAACATCACGTGCGCCAGCACCAGGGTGAGGAAGCCCCGGTTGATGTTGAGAGTGACGAAGAGCCCGAGCAGCGAGGCCCCCATCACGATCTCGGGCGCGGCGATGTTCAAGAAGAGCACTTGCTCGATGGCCGTCTTGCCTCGAAAGCGTGGAGGGCGGTAACGAACGAGCGCCACCGCAAGGAGCGTGCCCAGAATCGTCGCCACGATGGTGCTCACGATGCCCAGTCGAATCGAGAGCCAGAACGCGGAGGTCAGTCCCGGCACGGCGCTCCATTGGTGGTACCACTGCGTAGTAAAGCCGTTCCAAGAAAAGCTCACGAGCTGAAGGCCGCCGACGACCTTGTTGAAGCTGTACATCATCATGATGGCGATCGGGAAGACCAGGTACCCGATCACCATCCACGAGTACGTCGGGAGTACGAAGCGGCCCCAGCGCCGGCGTCGCCTGCGAACGGTC
>JAYSQJ010000170.1:0-17399 GCA_043721635.1 Acidimicrobiales bacterium
GGGAGCGGCCGCTGGTCGCAAGTAACCCAGGCGCCAGCGATCGCCGGCTGGCCCATCGCCACGGTGCCCATGGGCCTCATCGAAGGGCTACCGGTCGGCATGTCGATCGTGGGCCGACCGGGCAGTGAGGCCACGCTGCTGTGCGTCGCCTTCGCATTTGAGCAGGCGCTGGGGCTGATTGAGTCTGGCGCTCTCACTCCTTCGTTCTCAATTCCGCGGCGGGGCTAGGCCGGCGAAGTCGTTTGCTCTTCGGGCCGGTCGCCATGCCGTGGATTGTTGCCTCGCGCGTCCTGGAACGCTGAGCTTCCGACGGCCGTAGTTTGGACTAACGACGAAGGGGGACCGACATGTTCAGTGAGATACCCACGAGCGTGCTCGACCGAATGTCGGAGCTGGAACTTCGTGACGCCAAGGACCGGGCCGATGGCACGCCGCGCCTTGAACGTCTCCGCCAGGTCCCTCCCGAGACCGGTCGCTTCATCGCGTTGTGGGCCGCCGCCGCGCCCAAGGGATCGATCATCGAGGTCGGCACCTCGGCCGGCTATTCGACACTGTGGCTCGCGCTCGCGTGTCGGGCCACCGGTCGAACGTTGACGACCTTCGAGATCCTCCCGGAGAAGGCGCGGCTCGCCCGTGAGACGTTCGAGAAAGCCGAGGTCCTCGACGTGGTGCAGTTCGTCGAATCCGACTACTTCCTCCACGACGTGGAGATCGACCAGGTCGGCTTCTGCTTCTTGGACGCGGAGAAGGAGGTGTACGAGGCCTGCTACGAGGCGATCGTGCCCAAGCTGGTGCCGGGAGGGATCCTGATCGCCGACAACGCAGTCAGCCACGTCGAGGACCTGTCGAAGATGATCGATCGGGCCCTCGCCGACTCGCGCGTCGACGCGATGATCGTCCCGATCGGCACCGGCGAACTGGTCTGTCGCAAGCGCTGAGCGGCCGGCGAGACGGCGATGGCGTTTGGTACGTTAGCCCGATGGACCCACAACTCCTCGGACTGCGCACCGTCATCTACCCCTCGCCCGACCTCGAGGGCGCGAAGCGATGGTGGACCGACTTCCTCGGCTTCGCCCCCTACTTCGACCAGCCCTTCTACGTCGGCTTCGACGTGGCGGGCTACGAGTTGGGCCTGGTGCCCGACGGCGACCTCTCGCGCGGGGCCACCGCGTACTGGGGAGTCGGTGACGTGGCGGCGTGCGTCGAGCGTGCGACGGCTGGAGGTGCCGAGGTGCTCGAAGCGCCTCACGACGTCGGTGACGGGATCGTCGTCGGCGCAGTGCGCAACCCCTCGGGAGGCGTCGTCGGCTTCATCTTCAACCCCCACTTCGCCGCGCGCGACTGAGGCCGTCGTCGGTCCCCGCTAGACCGGCCCGATCAGGTCCCACTTGTTGCCCGCGATGTCCTGGAAGATGGCGATCCTGCCGTAGGGCTCGTGACGGGGCCCCTCGACGAAATGCACTCCGCGCTCGGTCATCGACGCGAACGTCGCGTCGAAGTCCTCGACCCGCAAGAACAGCCCGACGCGACCGGCGAACTGTCCGCCGACGGCCGCCCTCTGGTCGTCGCCGTTCGCTTCGGCGAGCAGGAGGCCCGAGACCGCGCCCGGAGGTCGAACCACGACCCATCGCTTCGCGCGGCCGTCGCCGCCGACCGAGGGACTGTCCTCTACGAGCTCGAAGCCGAGGTCGCCCACAAAAAAGGCAATGGCCTCGTCGTAGTCGCGGACGATGAGACTCACGAGGTCGATGTTCATCCGCGAAGCCTACCGATGCCTTTCGCTGGCGCCGTCGGGAACAGTCCCCGTCACATCACTCATCGTCGCGCGAGCACTTCGCCGTGCACGACGATGAACACGCCGTCCTCGTGGTCGACCCATTCGAGGAAGGCGCGGCTGATGTCGGCGAGTTCGGCCTCCGTGGTCAGGCCGTACTCGAGGCCTTGGACGGCGAAGGAGCTCTTGAGCACCCGCTCCGCCCATAGACCGCCCCACCAGGCTCGCTCGTCGCGCCGCTGAAAGGTCCAATTGGACGACGACGCCTCGAAATCGGTGAACCCGGCCTCACGGACCCACGCCACGAGATGGCGTCCGGCGTCGGCCTCGGCGCGATTGGCCCGGGTGATCTGGTGGTAGAGCTCCATCCACCGGCTCAGGCGTTCGTCGAACGGGAACCACGCAAAGGCCCCGTAGTCGCCGTCGCGCACGGCGATCAACCCACCGTCGCGCACCACCCGGCGCATCTCGATGAGTGCGTCGACCGGACTGCTGAGGTGCTGGAGCACCTGATGGGCGTGGACGACATCGAACGAGGCGTCCTCGAAACTGAGGTCGTAGACGTCGTCCACGACGAAACGCAGGTTGGGCACTGCCTCGTTCCCGTGACGTGCGAGCTCGACGACCTCCTCGGAGATGTCGATCCCGGTCACCACGCCCGGCGCGACGAGCCTCGCGAAGTCCGCGGTGATCGTCCCGGGGCCACAGCCGACGTCGAGCAGTGCGTCACCGCTGCGCAATCGCTCGAGGAGGTAGCCGGCTGAGTTCTCGGCCGTACGCCAGGCGTGGCTTCGCAGCACCGACTCGTGGTGGCCGTGCGTGTATCGATCGGGGGCGTCGGGCACGCCACGAACCTACCCGTCGGCTAGGGGGCGCCTAGCCCGACGGCGAGCACCAGAACTTCGAACGTCGTCGGGTCGAACGAGACGTCTCAGACGGCCCGGACCGTGGCCAACTGAGCGGCGATCAGCGCCCGCTGCCCCTCGACGACGATCACCGCCACGAGTCGCGAGGCCTCGGCCTCCCACCGCGCCCCCTCGTCGAGGTCGCCCGCGAGGAAGTGGGCACGGGCCTGCCCCTCGGCCGTCGAGGCGACCAGCCAGTCGGCCGTCCCCTCCACCCGGGCCGCGTCGTGGGCGCGCTCGGCGAACCACAGCGCCAGTCCACTGGCACCGATCGCGCCCGCCGCTCGCGACACCATCCAGTCGCTGATCGTCCACTGCTCGGGCCCTCCGGCGTTGAGCCAGTGGTGGCGCGCCGCGAAGGCGCAGGTCAAGAGCTCGGCGTCCTCGTCCGACGTCCGGGGCTCGGTCTCGAGCAGCTCCCAGCACTGGTGGTAGAGCCGTACCGCCGTCGCGCGCTCGTCCAGGGATTCCACGCCACGAGATTACTCAGACGGCGGCGCTCGACGTACCCACGAGACGGGGCGGGGTCGGTCATCACGAATACCGGACCTCGCCCCCGCGCGACTCGCCACCCAAGGTGACCGCCTCAGCGAGGTCGGTGAGCAGTTGGTCGACGACGCCAGCGTGCGCCGGTGAGAGCATGAGGTGCAAGCCGCGCGGCTCGGTGTTGCGATTGAGGTGCCAGCCTCGTGCGTCCATCTCGTCGCCGACCGCGTAGAGGTCGACCGCGTCGGAACGCAGGGCGAGGACCGGGCCAATGGGATCGCCGACGATCTCGAGCCCGGCGATCCCCTCGACCGCCGCGCGAACCTTGGCGACCACCTCCATGAGCTGACCCATGATCTCGGTGTAGCCGTCGGCCCCGAGGTACGAGATGACCGCCCAGGAGCAGGCGATCGGCGACGCCGGTCGAGCCCCGGCGATCGCGCCCGAACCGTAAGTGCCAGATCCCCACCGGTCGTAGAGGAAGACCTGGTGGGCGAACCAGTCGTCGTCGCGGTGCAGCACGACTGAGGCGCCCTTGGGTACGTAGCCGTACTTGTGCACGTCCGCCGAGATCGACGTGACCCCGGGCACTCGAAAGTCGAACGGCGGGACCTCGTGGCCCAGTCGCTCGAGGAACGGCAGCACGAAGCCCCCGATGCAGGCGTCGACGTGACAACCGGCTCCCGCCTGCGCCGCGATTGCCGCCAGCTCCTCGACCGGGTCCATCACCCCGTAGGGATAGCTGAAGGCCGAGGCGACGACGACGGCCGTGCGCTCCGAGACCGCCGCGCGGGTGGCGTCGACGTCGGCGCGCCACTGGCCGTCGAGCGGGACCTGAACCAGGTCGAGGTCGAAGTAGTGAGCCGCCTTGGCGTAGGCGGGGTGGGCCGACGCCGGGGCGACGATCTGCGGGCGATCGATGCCGCGAGCGCGCGCGCGCTCGCGGTGCACCAGCATCGCCAGCAGGATCGACTCGGTGCCGCCCGAGGTCATCGTCCCGGCCTGGATCGCTCCCGGCGGCCGGTGGAGCATCGAGGCGACGGACCCCACGACCTCGGTCTCGAGGGCGGCCAGTTCGGGGAAGCGGAAGGGGTTGAGCGCATTGCCGAACAGGTACTGGCGGTTGACGGCCGTGATCAACTCCTCGATGTCTGATCGCCCCGTTGGATAGGTGAGCCCGAAGAGCCGGCCGCCGTGCACGGCGGGGTCCTGGGCCTGGCGCTCCACCAGTCGAGCGAGGACGTCGTCGAAGGGCTGTCCACTGTCGCGCATGGTCGAAGAATAGACTCATCGGTCCCCGGCGCTCGGCCCCGTTCACCTACGCGGGGTCGTCCATCCAGAGCCAGTGCCCGTGGGGATGGCACCAGCCCCAGGTGGCCAGAGACCGGCCGGGCACCATCGCGAGGATCTGCGAGCCGCCCTTGCGCGGGGGTGCGCCCTCGCCCGACGGCGATGGCCAGTCGACCATCAACGGAGACTCGATCGACGCCCACGCGATGTTCTTCGACGAGCAGAGCCGGACCATCTCGCCGAAGTAGGCGGCCTGGTGCGCCTTCGAGAAGTACGCCACAACCCACGTGTTCACCACGACCGTCAGGTGGTCGCGATCACCCATCGCCAGCGCCTCGTGGAGGCAGTCCAGGGCGTGGCCCTCGAGCACCGTTGAGTGGGGCCACGACGGCCGCGCGTCGACGACGGCGTCGAACCGTCCGTGGCGCCGCTCCTCCTCGGGCCACAGGCAGGCCTTCAGCCAGAGGCGGTCGTCGTCGTTCGCGAGGTCCATGGGCGAGAGATCGATACCGACGCGGGTCGAAACGTCGGGCAAGGCAAGTGACCGATCAACACCGGCGAGGTCCCGACAGACCAGCGTCAGGGGATTGCCGTCGTCGCGTGAACGGACCGGGAACTGGTCGAAGTGCAGGTTGATCCCCGCCGAGGTCCCGACGTCGATCAGGTTGATGGTGCGGTCCCGACCGTTCGCGATCCGCGCGATGACCGCCTGGAGGACGGCTGATCGGCCCGGCTCATTGGTCTGGGTGAACCGGTGCAGCTCACGTCGCACCAACGTGGGGTCGTCGTGCAGGACGGCCAACACGGTGCGCGCTGCGACCCCGAAATTCGCGAGCTCACCCCGGCGAGCCGCGTCGTAGACCGGGGCGAGGTCGCGGTGGCCCCTCAGGGCGGCGAGGTGCAGTGCCCCGAGCACGAGCATCGGATTACGCTGCTCGAGCGCGACGCCGGCCAGCAGCTCGAGGGCCAACTCGTCGCCCTCCAGGGCACGCATCAACGCCGAATAGAACGGGAGCCGCTCGTGGTCCTCGGGTGAGAGGGAGTAGTGGTACCGGAGCCGGGCATCGTCCAGGTCGAGGGCCATGAGTGCACGCTACCGAGCGTCACCGTGCACGTTGACGGCCGCCGACGGCCCCTACGCCTGGAAGTTCGTGAACTGCCAGAGGTCGTCGCGGTCCAGCGTGCGACCCGACCACTGGTCGAACCAGTCGGCCTTTGTCGACACGGGGTCCCAGTCGAGGGGCCCGGACCAGAGAGTGCCGAGGTAGGGGGTCGCCACGTCGATGACGTCGCGCCATGGCAGCTCGTCGGGGACCCGTACGCCCTCGGTCGGCGAACGAAGCAGCCAGTCCACGGCGCCGAGGATCGAGGCCGCTACCTGGACGGTGGTGGCGCTCTGGTGGGGGGCGACGGCGCGAGCCTCCTCGATCGAGGTCAGCATGCCCGACCACCACGACTTGTAGGGATGTCCCATCAAGAGCACGCCGAGCTCGTCGCGACCCGAGACAATCTCGTCGTTCATGATCCGCTGGACCGACGGGTAGTCGTACTGCGCGCCCTCGAGCTCAACGAAGCTGGCCCAGGCGGCGTCGCTCGGGCAGTAGGCGTAGTGGACCGTCGGCCGGTAGACCGCCTCGTCCCCGTCCCAGACCGTCAGATGGTCGCAGATGGTGAAGGCCTCGCCGTGACGGATCACCATGCCCACGATCGGCCCCGACGGGACGCACGAGCGCACCAGGGTCTTGTGAGCCATCTGGGCGAGGCAGATCTGGTTCCTCGGACCCTCGCCCTCGTGGGTGAAGGCCAGCGCCGGGAGGGACTTCTCGTGGGTGCCCCAGCCCATCTCGGCCGGTGCGACGCCTTCCTCGTAGAAGCCGTCCACGCTCCACGTATTGACGAACTCACCGGGCAGCTTGGGTCGGTCCGAGACCTGGGTGTCGCGTTCGGCAATGTGGATGGTCTTCACGTCGAGCAGCTGCGCCAGCCGGTTGTACGCACCGCCGGCCACGGCCTCGAGAATCGCGCCGTGGCGCTCGGCCAGCAGGCCGTCGCGCACGACGGCTTCGGCGATGTCGACCAAAGCCCGCTTGGTGAAGTGGCTCACCAGGCCGGGATTGGCCCCGTGCTCGACGACCGCGGAGGGACCGTCGTTGCGGCCCCACCCGGCGAGTTGGCGACGCAGCGCCATGTGGCGGTGATAGAGGGTGCGCTCCTGCGGGGTGGTCGTGGCGGGGTCCATGTACGGCTCCCACACCTCCACCGACGTGTTGAGGTAGCGCACGTGGTGGTCGCGGCACCAGTCCAGCAGCTCGGTCATGTCGATGTTCCACGCCAGGTCGATCAAGAGGTCGCCGTCGACCAGATTCTCGGCCAGGACCGATTCGAGGTTCTCTCGCGTGATCTCGAGCTGGAGGTAGATGACTCCCCGGGCCAGCGATGACGCGATGCGCTCGCTGTTCTGACGGCTCTCGATGACCTTCACGCTCGCGGGATCAAATCCGAAATGGTCGAGCAGGAGCGGCAAGAGGCATTGGGTCACTGAACCACACCCGAGGATCACGACACGACCTGGCATCGAGAGTTCAGACAATTAGGACCTACTTTGATTAGGGGAGCGATTGACGACTTGCCCTTTGGAACCTTAGTTCTGCGCGCGACCGGTCCGGATCGGGCGCGGTCGCGGCACCGTGCTCGACGCGCGGCTTCGGGCCCGGACCTGCCTCTGGACCTCCGACACGTCACTCGCACCGCAGGTCGATCTCCCTCCAGCGATGCGGCACGTCCGGTGCGCGCAACCCGACCCTCTAGAAGACCTCGTGCGCGTCGCTCGTAGCGAGCAGGATCCGGCGAACGCCCGCCGTCCGGCACCAATCGACGGCAACGTGCGCCATCCACGTGCCGATGCCCAGGCCGCGCTGGGACTCGACGACGACGTCGCAGATCGACGCGACCGTGGCCTCGTCGGTGGCGCCTCGTGACGGCGGCCTGTCCCCCGGCACCGTAGACGCCCAGGCACCGCGAGCGTTCGATGGACCAGGGAACCGGGTCCGGGCTCCGCCCCGTGGCCCAGTAGCTCTCGTCACTCAGCCAATGGTGGATGAGTGTCACGTCGACGAGCGAAGGATCGTCGCCGAGCAGCGAGCCGAGCCGCTGCAGCGAGATTAACGGCCACCTCCACTACCGCGCGTGTGGCCCGGTGATGTTCGCACGTCGAGCCAACCTTCCAAGGCGAAAAATCAGCCCAATGGTCGACTCGACGTGGAACCCAGCTCGACGTTGCAGGTGACTCGTCACGGTCGCACGGCCGCAGCGCGTGCGGGCACTATCCGAGGGCCGAGTGCTGCAACCAGAGGTCGGCGACTCGCCGATCGCCTTCGACTCGAACCCCGAACTCGTCGGGGCTGCGACGCCGGTAGAGCGCGAGAAGTAATGCCACTGACGGACCGACGATCGACGCATCGACTTCGGCTGCGCCGTCATCGCCAACGCGAACGACGTCGAAGCGATCAGGGCGAAGTGTCACTGTCCATCGAGCGCCGGTGTCGAGGTCTCGCAGTCCAAGCCTCTCTCTCTCGCCCCGAAGCTCCAACGCCCCGGGTGAGAAATTGCTTGCGGCCGCGCGGTTCACGAGGAGCTCGTCGATGGCGTCAACCGCGACGATCGGCTCGGCTTGCGGGCTGCGACCAACGGCGAGCTCGACGTCCATCCGGTGCACCAGTGTCTCGTGAAGCTGCCGACGGGACCAGAAACGCACGTGGTGGTCAGGGCCAAAGGCCCACATCTCCTCGTCGGGATCGGCGTGGCGAAGAGTGTCGAGCAGTTGGCTCGCGCCATCACGAATCCACTCGGACGTCGCCGGACCCGTCTCCAGGCCCAGTGTCGCGAAGGTCAGCCGCTCGGTCGCCCTACGGCGAACGAGCTGGTCGGCCCACCGGTGGATCATGCCCAGATGTTCGGCCACGTCGACGACGCACCAGCCGGGGCAGGTCTCGACCACGGTGTCACCGGGGACCTCGCCGACGAGTTCGGCGAAGCGCCCGACCTCGGACTCCAGCGCTTCACAGTGGTCTCGATGATTCATCGAGCGCCCGTGCGAATGGTCGTCCGTGCGAATGATCACGAGGGGCCGTAGCTCACGTCAGCCCTTGGTGAAAGCCGCGATGTCCCGAGCGGTGTCGTGCGTCACGTCGGGACAGAGGTTGGGGATCAACTCGGTCGCGTGCATGGTGCCCATGATCTGGCGACAGCGCGCGGAGACGCCGCTCGCCATAAGCAGTCGGTAGAACGCGACGCCCTCATCGCGAAGTGGGTCGCACTCGTTCACATTGATGACGACCGGAGGAAGGCCGCGGACGTCGTCCCCGGTCGCGAAGGATGGCCACGCCAGAGGATCGCGGGCCTCGAAGGCCTCGATGCCGTAGGCGAGGGCCCCCTGGCTTTCGTGGACATTGAGCCAGATGCCCTCGTTCTCGTACGTCGAGGGATACTCCGGCCGGGGCCAGCTGCCCGCAATGTAGGGGCAGAGCGCGTAGAGCCCGCTGATGAGTCCAACGTCGCCGTCGCGCAGCAGCTTCATGCCGAGCGCGAGTGTGAGGTTGCCTCCGCCGCTCTCTCCCGCGACCACGATTCTAGAGTCATCGACCCGGAGTTCGGAGGCGTGAGCGTGCAGCCACCTCAGTCCTGACTCGCAGTCGTTCAGGCCCGCGGGGTACTGCGCCACCTCGGGCACCGACGACGCCACCAGCGCGTTTCGAAAGTCGACCATGGCGACGGCCACGCCCTTGTGGGCGAGAATCTTGCCCCACGCGCGGTAGTTGCCCCAGTAGCACGACAGTGTCGTCATTGCGCCGCCGTGGATGTAGTACACGCAGGGCAACTCGACGTCGTTGTCGGGACGGATGAACTGAATATTGATGGTGTTGCCGTCGGGTTGGGACGTCACGCGGTGCGTCTGCACCCGCAGACCGGCCGACGCAACGACCGACTCGACGTCGCACAATTCCATTGCCGCCTGGGAGAGCGCGTAACCGGCGAGCGCCTGCTCGCCGCGGGCCAAGGCGAGGAGCTCCTCGCGACTCGTCGCGCGCGGGAGCGGAAGCTCATCGGTCAGCAGTGCCGAGATCGCCTTGATGCGTGGATCGATTCGCGGGTCGCTGTCGTAGTCGTAGCCCACAGGGAGTCCTCCATCGTGTCCAGCTGCAGGTGACGGTAACACACCGGCCAGCCCACCGGCCCCGTCGAGGTGGCGCAACGACCTTCCAGCACGTTATCGGAGGTTGTCAAGGTTTTCGCTTGACAAACCACGGACCAATCCTAATATTGAGCCGCGTAGCAACGGGAAGCCACCGCAGGTGGCGAGATGCACCTGCAGATTAGCCCCGGCAATGACGAAGTGAGTTGACCGCCGCGTCAAACGACTCGGCGTACGAGGGGGGAACCGGCCGTGAAATTGTTACGCGGAATTACCAACGAACTTCGTGCATCGACTCGTCATTTGGTGCGAAGCGCGTGGGGCGAAGTTCGTGGGTCTGGCCACGCGACGTGCGTTGCCGTTCTGCGAGTCGGTGGATTACGAGAAGTCGGGGACGTACCGGCGAATGTAGCTGTAGCGCAGCGTTAGAGAATGAACGGGATGATCGACTTCACCGTTCGTTGGTACTCGGGATACTGCGCGGGGAACGTCTCGCTCATCAGCCGCTCCTCGTCGCGGACCTTGATTACGACGTAGAAGATCCCGACCGCCACCACGCCCACCGACTCAACGAGACCTGTCAGGACCATCGTGCCCACGCTCATCGAGAGCAGTCCGGTGTAGATCGGGTGGCGCACTATGGAGTACGGACCGCGTCGTACCAGTTCGTGGTCCTGCTTTAACGTCACCGTGCTGCTCCAGTTCCTCCCGATGGTCAGGCGGGCCCAGATGGCAAAGGCCGAACCCGACGCGACCAGGAGCAGCGCGATCACCCAGAGAATCGTCGAAGAGGCCCAGAGCTGATGGAGGAGCCCGCTTCGCCGAAGTGACGTCGGCGTGAGGACGATGACGGCCACCGCGGCCACGGGGATCAATCCAGTGAGCCCACGGCGCGCGATGGTCCGCTTGTTTCCGAAGGCCAGGGCGACCCACACGATGGCGGTCGCGATCCAGAGCGCTGACACCAGGTTTCCAACGGCGTGTCTCACCGACCAGAGCATACGGTGAGCGTCATTGCAATGAGCGGCGATTCGACGTGTTCGCCGGTGTCGGTGGCGCTCAGATTCCGCGAGCGAGTTGGCTCGCAATCGCTTCCGGGCCGGGCATCTCGGCGAATTCCCGGGCAAGAAGTTCGGCCCGCTCTTTATATGCCGGGCCTTCAAGGAGGCCTCTCAGTCGATTGGCGATTGTGGTCTGGTCCACTTCACCTTCTCCGATCGTCACGGCGACCCCGGCGCCGACGAACGCGTCAGTGTTGTCGAACTGATCCGCGGCAACGGGCAGTGCGATCTGTGGCACGCCAGCGATTCCGGCAGCCAGCATGGTTCCGGCGCCAGCATGGGAAATCACGACGGCTGCCCGCTCCATCAGCATGGCCTGGGGAACATAGTGCTCAATCCGAATTCGTCCAGTTGACAGATCCGCGAGCAGGGCTCGCAATGGATCGAGGTCGACACCGCGACCGACCGTAACGACTGCATCCACGTCCACGCAAGTGAGCGCCCCGATAATCGCCGCCCAGGGTGCTTGCGAACCAACCTCCGTGCCGTACGTCGCGTAGACGAACGGGCGCTCGGTTCCGTTGGACCCCAGCCAGTGCGGTCGATCACTCGACTGGCTCGCGACGGTAAGTGGTTGCATGTCGTGAATGGTCGCGCCCAGCGGTCGTTGGCCGAGCGGGGGGGCGAACGGATGAAGGTAGACGTGAGCGTACATTCCCAGATCACCCGGAACATCGAGTCCGAAGCGTGACCACAGTGGCGTCGCCGCCACCACACCGGCCGCCAGGACCGGTCGCGGCAATTCACCGCTGAACGCCACCGTCACGCAAGGAATGTCTTTGAATGTCGCTAGAGGCGACGAGGCAAGTTCTGAGGTCTCATGAACGATGAGGTCGGGCCTGAACTCGTCAAACAGGGGCACGAGGGCGTCCATCATAACTGGAGCTGCGGTCGCCGCGAATAATCCGGAAAACGCCACGGGTCGGCGATCTCGTAGGGGGACGGCGAAGGCGTTCGGGTTATTTTGGAGGAAGCGTCGGTTCCGTTCCACTGGCATTAGACCTGCCGGACTGGTGGGAATCCCGACTCCTTCGACGACCGAACATGATCCCGATGCTGTCGCCCACCTCACGTCGTGACCTTGACGCTGAAGTTCGAGCGCGAGCGGAAGTACGGGGAGGATGTGACCCAATCCGCCAGTGGTGCTCACCAGTACTCGCACGCCACTCCCCGTTTCCCCGTCAATCTACATTCTCAGTCACGAGATGCTGCGAACCGTTTTGGAATGAGAGTATCAGGCAGGCCTTCGAATGTCACTGGCGCGCTCGCAGATTCACGGACGAACGTCCACTCACCGTTCGTTGTCCGTTGGTGGCGAAGCACCATGGACGCAATACGTAATTCGCAATTGGCGATCAGACGATCAATCTCGAAATTTTCACGTGCCAAACAACAACCGGTGCACATTTGTCCACCGCCGGTTGATAATAGTGACCTCAACTTCATTAGGAAGCAAACGTCTGAATGAAGATATAGATTCAGATACGTGCAGCGTGGATCAGTAACCTACTCATGGCCACTCTCTCGCAAAGTGTTACTCATTCGGCGCCTCCGCTATCGGTTCTTTCCGCCAGCCCACCCGCACTTGAATCCATTCCAGCAGATCATTCGGCGGAGACAACGTCTTCTTCTTGGTGACAGTTGGAAGGCGAAAGGCGAAGCGCCGTTTGAAGCGATACTGAGTGACCGCGACAGAGGGCACAAGTGGTCGTGATTGCCATTGCCACCAGCGATGGACATTTGTCTGTCGCGACTCGGTGAAGTCCAGTGTCCCTGAATGGGACATCTGTGCGTGTCTACAAAGCGCTACCACCAACTTCGTCGAGCGGGCCGCCAGCCGGTCCGGTAGGAATTCACGTCACTAACGCGACTGTCCGCCTGAAAGACTTGCGGGCCGCGAAGGTTCCGAGGCTGCTGATCACCGCGGTGATCGCGAATCCCACGACAAGTAGAACGAACCAACTGCCCAGTGTCGACCTCTCTGACAAGAAACTCATTCCCTTTTGTGGGGTCGGTTGCAGCGATGTGGCCACACCGCAGGCCGAGATTGCCAACGTCATGAAGACCAGAAGCGTCGAGAGCGCCGCCGCGACCCGCGACCCAGAGCGCAGGACCTCAATCTGAAGTTCGCTAGCGCGCACCGAGCGCGCGATGACGAAGGGAGCGAGTAGAAAAGCGATAACAGTGAAGCCGAGTCCGATGCGAGCAATTATCTGTGCGGTCGTCAGCCCGGGTCCCATCGTTGGGCAGTTGTACGGTGACGGACTCCCTACGACGCGGTAACACGTGGTCGTCACCGCGCTTTGACCAATCGGGAGGACGACAAGAATCATGACAATTCCCATGATGAACGCCACGAAGGAGACGCGCGGGAACCACGAACCTCTCTTTCGACGCACCAGCGCACCGCGCAGTCGGCTCCAACCGATCAAGACAGTGATGAGACTTCCGATAAGGAGCATGAAGACGATTGATTCAAGGTCGCGGGCCATATTTCCCGCTTGACCGAGTTGTACATTCGTGCCAGCGTGAAAGGAGCCGTACTCGCCTGTCGTTCCAGCGAAGACGACGATAAGTGGAATCATTGCGAACCACGGCAACGTCGCGACCAACAATGCAGTTTGAGTCCGTCGAGTCCACAGTCTCGCTGAGGTCGGCGCACCTGTTCCCAGCATTCGTGCCCGCAATGACCCTCCGATGAGATTGACGGCAATACTGATGGACGACGTTCCCTCTTCGATAAGACCGTCGACCACCGCTTGCATTTCATCGCGGTAGCGTTCTTGCCACCACGTGGGATACGTGCGCAGTGAAAGCTCGGTGATTGTTGGGACGCCCTTCATGTCAGAGCGGTCCCCAACCGACGCAATCCAATGGCTGCGACTGACGAGGTGACCTGCAGTCGCTCTCGCAGAGCACTTGCGCCAACTCCAGTAATCCGGTAAGGACGACGTCGGTCCTCCGCGGGAAGCGGCTCAACGAGTCCCTCCTCTTCGAGTCGGCTCAGAACTCCATAAAGGGTGCCCGGACCTAGGGTCACGCCCGCAATGGTCTCAATATCCTTGATCAGGGCGTAGCCATGCATGGGGCCAGCAGCAAGGGAAGTGAGAACGAGGAGTGCGGGGTCCTGGGCGCGCTGCCATCCCTTAACGGCCATTGATGTCCCCTATCCGCTCTGCGGCGACTATATCAGATTACGTAGTAAATGGTTAAGGCTACGTCATGAGCCACTTCTGCGACCGTGGGTCTATCGACTTTCTACGAAAAAACGAAAGACATTCGGTTGCCCCGCCTTGGTGGAAGCGATTTTGCCTTAAGGGGCGACCTCAACAAGAACGACCTGGGAAATCGGATGAGGAATTTCTTCGCCTTGGGCGAGCATCAACTCAATATGCAATTCAATGGCCTCATGTATGTTTGCGGTGACTTCCTCAATTGTGTAACCCGCTGATACACACCCCGGCAAGTCTGGTACGTACGCACAAAAGTTCGGGCCTGCCTCTTCAATGACAACGGCGTACTTGCTCATCGTGGCCTCCGCTCAAGTCCTGCCTGCTTCACAATGCTAGCCAGCGTCGGCTTCGATAGTTCAATGCCGAGAGCACCGGGCACGGTCACCGTGCCCGTCCTGTCCGGATGCTGAAACTGACGATGACTTCCGACCTGTCGGACTTGTATCCAGCCTTCTTGATTCATTTCTCGAATCATCTCGCGCACCTTCACACACCACAACGGTCGCAGTGCTGATAGAAGTACCAGGAACGAATCGGCACACACTTTTAGAGCGCGCTGCAATTACAGGAATGGTTATTGACGGTTTGCAAGGAACCACGCAGCTGCGAAGTCCACGAGCCGTCGTTGCGATAAGAGCCGCGCGGTAGCCGCCCCCACCTTCCCGACTTTCTCGATCCCCTGCCCGCCCGCCGCAAGTCCAACTTCTTCAAAGTCATCGGTGTCGTAGTCCAGAGTTTCGAACGTCACCCACTCGCGTTCGCCATTGACCTTTACCGGCGCGCCTTGTTGGATGACCTGGTGAGCTTGATTAGTTCGGTACTCGGCGAGGCGAGGTGAAGTGTTCCTGCTGTGACCGACGCCCAGCAGGAGGATACGCGCGTCAAGGTCATAGAGCCGGGCCAAGGGGGATGTTTCGTCAAAGCCGAACGCCAGGCCGTGTTTGGAAGTAATCATCTTCGCGTTGGGGCCGACAGCGCAGACGAAACCGCGGGGCGCGCGCTGCGAAGTGCCTGGAGCACGTGGCGAATCACCTCGGCGATGATGCCCATCTTCCTCGTGGGGGTAAGGCTCGCGTCGAAAGCTGGCATCGTTTCACGAATGACCGGCCACCAATCCACGGGTACCGGCGGGTTTTCCCATCGACTCGGATCCGAAAGGTCGCCGGAGTGAGTCGGGGCGACGAGAGTTCCTTCGGTGCCAAGCACATCAAGCAGGGCCAAGACCACCGCTTGGGCGCCGCCCACGACGAAGCCAATGGCCGACAAGGAACTGTGGACCAGAACAGTGTCCCCCGCGACTAACCCAAGTGCGCCAAGATCCGATACAAGGTTTTCACGTGTGAATGGTCCCGGGCGCTGGCTCTCACCCTCGCTCATCGGACGAGACTACTCGGAGTCGCAATATTTGCCTTAAGCGCTATCCGGCTCACGGCTCGTCTTCTAGGAAAAAGGATAGACATTCGTCTACTGACGTCTGGCGAAGTGAATTCGTCCTACGACGCAACTTGAACGACGGTCACTTGCGCTACGGGAGGCGGGACTGGATCTCCGTGCTCACGCAATGACTCAATGTGCATTTCGATCGCCTCGGCAATGTTGGTCTTCACCTCTTCAAGAGTCTTGCCCGTCGATACGCACCCATCGAGGTCGGGAACCCACGCTCCATAGTTATTTGGGGAGCGTTCAATGACCAGGGCGTATTCAATCATCGCTTCTTCCGTTCCAATCCAGCCTGTCTCACAATGCTACTGATCAGGTCGATATGCAGATCCTCGGCCAGCGCGCCCGGAACCGTTACAGTGCCATCTTTCGTTGGATGGCGAAATTGACGATGGCTCCCGGGTTGGCGAACCTGGACCCATCCATCTGCGTGGAGCTCTCGGATCATCTCACGAACCTTCACAACTCACAATGGTTGTGGGATTCATGAATTTGCGAGCAAGATGGCTCTACTTCTCCGATTCTTGACTTTCTAGGAGAAAACGATACACATTCGTCTACCGCGTTTTGGTAGAAGCGAACTCACCCTACGAAGCGATCTGGATCACGGTGGCTTGTGAGTGCGGCACTGGGATCTCTTCCCCCATTTCGCGGAGTATCTCAAGGTGCTCGGCAATCGCATCACGGAGGGTCGCGGTTACCTCATCAACAGTCGCGCCAGTAGCGATGCAGCCTGGCACGTCAGGCGCGTACGCTGCATAGTTGGTACCCGCGTCTTCAATCACGATGGTAAATTCCGTCATCGTGGTCTCCTTTCGAGTCCGGCCTGTCTCACAATGTTACCGAGAGTTCCTTTTGGGACATCATCGCCCAGATTGCCCGCGACGCACACTGAACCAGAATTCGTGCTGTGCTTGAAGTGGCGATGGCTACCTGTCTGACGAATCTGAATCCAACCGGCACGCTCGAGTTCCTGGATGATCTCTCGCACCTTCATGACCCCCCAACGGTCGTTGGTCTCAGGAACCTAGAGACATTGGCAATACGCATTCGCTTGGCGCCTCTTTATGCACGCCGTGAGCTACTTCTCGCGATTAGCAGCACTACGCCATCGGTCGATTGCTCGGCGCCCGAAGGGGTCCGGGAAGATGTGATAGCGCTCTCCAGCGAGGACTCCGGCTGCGTCGGAGACTAATTCGGTGACATCGGCGGTCTTCCAGCCATGTGAACTCGCCCACTGGCTCAACTCGTGAGGATCGAACATGTAGCTGTTGTACTTGAGGTGCTTTAGTGCGTGAATTGCACCGGCACGCGAAGATGAATCCTTAAGATCGACCTTGCGAAACCTCAACCATTGCGGGCCGGTGAGATTCCGATTCCGATACACGAATCGCGTCACATCGACCATCGCCGCCTCAACGACGGGGTCCAATGCGGGCAACTCGTCTCTCCCTTTGCTCGCTACCACTCTCCAATTCTACCCCAAGGTTCGAATGAAGCCGGTTGAGGCGACGGCAAACAGCAGGTCACTTGTTTTCTAGGAAAAACGGGTAGACATTCGTTTACCGCGCTTTGGTAAAACTCGAGTCGATCTGAACGGTCGCCCTCGGAACCTCGAAGTCCGTTTATGAAGCGATCAGTACTTGAGCTGCAAGAGTGTGCGGCGTTGGAATTGGTTCACCCATGTCGCGAAGCAATTGGATGTGCATCTCGAGGGCTTCGGTCATCAGGCGTGTCGTTTCCTCGACGGTCTTTCCCGTGACTATGCACCCGGGAACGTCGGGAGCATAGGCGCCGAAGTTTGACCCGGCTTCTTCGATGATGATCGTGTACTGGGTCATCGGCGCCTCCTTTCCAATCCTGCTTGTTTCACGATGCTAGCGAGAGTCGACTTGGGAACATCTTCGCCAGGTCGACCGACCACCGTGACAGCACCGGGCTTGGTTGGGTGGCGCAACTGTCTGTGGCCCCCAGTTTGGCGAATCTGGACCCAGCCATCATCAGCCAACTCCTTGAGTA
>JAYSQJ010000171.1:0-8331 GCA_043721635.1 Acidimicrobiales bacterium
ATGAGGTTCAACAGCGTTGATTTTCCGCAACCGGACGGGCCCATCAGTGCGATGAAGGTACCTCGCTCGACGGTCAGGTCGACACCGCGCAGCGCGCGCACCGGGGCGAGCTCCGCCTCGAAGGTCTTGCGAACGCCGCGAACCTGGAGAGCGGGGTCGCCGGTGCGCTGCTCGGCCCCTAAGGGTTGGCTGGTCATGATGACTCTCCTTCTCGTGAGATTGGACTTGTCGCCAGTGCGTCTTTGGCGAGGATCTTGAATGACACCACCGGCGTGTCACGGCCCTTGACGAGCTGCGCGTCGAGTTCGACCATGTCCACGGGGGAGGTCAGCGCGGCGCGCGTTGGGCCGGAGAGCACGGTTTCGCCCGCCGTCGCCAGCTGCTGGAGTCGTTGGGTGAGATTGACGGTGTCGCCGACCAGCGTGTACTCGAGGCGTTCCTCGGAGCCGAGAAGCGCCGCGGCGACCTGGCCGGTGGAGATGCCGATGCCCAGACCGAACTCGGGCAGGCCCTCCTCGCGCCAGCGGACGTTGATCTCCTCTTGGAGGGCGTGCATGCTCTTCGCGGCCTCGACCGAGTGATCGGCGTGGTCGACCTGGGGCACCGGAGCGCCGAAGACCGCCATCACCGCGTCGCCTACGAATTGCATGACGGTACCCCCTTCACCAATGATGGCCCGATTCATGGCTGCGCGGTGGGTGTTCAGTTGACCGGCCAGCTCACTGGGGTCGGCGTGCTCGGCGATCGTCGAATACGAGCGGATGTCGCTCATGATCACCGTCACCTCGAGTCGCTCGGTCTCACCGATGCGGCGCCCCTCGTGGCGGAGCTTCTCGGCGAGGCCTCCGGGCAGCAGTCGCGAGAGTGTCTCGCCCTGCTCCTCACGGTCGATAATGGCCTGGTGCAGGTTGCGCAGCTGGGCGAGGGCCCCCTGGTGCCCGGCGCTCACCTCGTCGGCCAGCTTGCGGAACATCGCCTCGACCTGTGCGTTGACGGCCTCGGGGGGCAGGCCGCGCGCCGCGGCGATGGCCTTGATCGGCTTGCCCTCGGCGACGAGGGCGAGGAGAATCGTTTCGGACTCGGTGAGTTCGTTGTTCGAGGTGACCGGTCTCATCAGCGCTTCGACGATCGACGGGTCGAGAGCGGTGCCTCCGCTCGCGACCATGCGGATCGCCTCGATGAGTTGGTCGCCCTCGGCCAGGTGGTCCTTCAACAGGTAGCCGTAGCCGGCGGCACCTTGCGACAGCAGCGACACGGCGTACTCGGGGTCGTCGTACTGGCTGAGTACGACGACGCCGGTCCCCGGATGGCGCTTTCGCAACTCCTGGGCCGCGTCGATGCCCTCGCGGTGGAATGACGGGGGCATGCGGATGTCGGTGACGAGCACCTGAGGGGCCGCGGCGACCGCCCCCGCGACCGTCTCGTCGTAGTCGGCGGCGACGCCGACGACGCGCAGATCAGGGTGTCGGTTGATCAGCGCCCGAACCCCCTCGCGCACCAAAAGGTTGTCGTCCGCGAGGAAGACCGTGATCACCCGCTCGTCGAAGTTATCCGCGTCCCCCATAACCTCGCCAGTCTGACGCGGGCGAGCGATGGGGTACAGGGGGCAGCCCTACGTCTCTTCGGGGGTACTAGGCCCACCTTCGCGCACGGAGGTAGCACTATTTACTCGGTCGCCGCCCCACGCGACGATAGCCCTATGCGCTACGAAAGCTCCGTCTCCTCAATTTCCTGGATCCCCTCCGAGGCCATCGAAGGGATGGCTCGCCTGGCCTTCGACGCGGGTGTCGCCCACTACGATCAGGCGCCGCCCGACGCGATCGACGACCTGGAGGCGTTGCGCGACGCCGATCGCTTCCGGTTCGCGAATCGGCTGTCCGCCGCGATCGAGGTCGACGAGTCCGGGAGCATCGTCGACGCCCGCTACACCGGCGGGGGCATGATCGGCTCGACGACTGTGAAGTTGGGGCCGGTCCGCCACGTCTTCCAGGCGGTCGCGCTGCCGGACCTGCAACCCGAGCCCGAGGTCGGCGAGGGCTGGGTGCGATTCGTCCAGACCGCGGGGGGCCGCACCGGGATGCCGGCGCCCCGTCAGGTGAAGCGCCCCCCCTTCGTACAGTGGCAGGCGCCCCTCGCCTGGACGACGCTCTCGCTCACCATCTACGCCAATGGCGAGTCCAAGGGCGAGTTGACCGGCGCGAGCCGCTTCCCACGTCACTGGGTCTACGACGGGCGGGGCCAGCTCAGCGCGAAGTCGGGCGTCATCGATTTCGCCGACTGGTACGGCAAGTCCTTCGGCAAGCAGACGCCCTGGGGCCACCAGGACTCCGAGGCCTACGTAACGGCCGTGGAGTCGGCGCTCGAACGGAATCTCTCGAGCAAGCTCATGTCGGGCGCCGCCAAACCTAGAATCAGCATCATGAAGTCCGGCATGGTGCTCGTCACCCAAGGCGAGCGCAGCTCCGACGTATACCTGGTGCTCGACGGCGTACTGCGCGTCGAGGTCGACGGGGAGGCCGTCGCCGAATACGGGCCCGGCGCGATGCTGGGCGAGCGCTCGTTCCTCGAAGGGGGGACGCGGACCTCGTCGTTGGTTGCGGTGACCCAGTGCCGTGTTGCCTGCGTGCCGGCCGAGTCCTTCGATCGCAGCTCACTCGAAGAGCTGTCGAGCGGACATCGCCGGGAAGACCCGAGCGCGGGCTAATCGCGTGCTCGTCCGGTTCCTCGGCGTCCGAGGCTCGACGCCGGCGCCGGGCGCGGCCTTCGTGCGCTACGGCGGACACACCTCGTGCCTCGCCCTCAGTCACGGTGCGGAGCCCCCGTCGCTCCTGCTCGACGCCGGGACCGGGATCCGACGGGCCAGCGCCCTGTGGAACGCCGAGCCCTTCCAGGGATCGATCATCCTCAGTCATCTGCATTGGGATCACGTCCACGGTCTGCCCTTCTTCACCGCAGCTGACCACGACGGCGCGCGAACGACGGTGTACCTGCCCGACCAGGGCGACGGTTCCGACCCGGTCGAGGTGCTGGCGAGGGGAATGTCGCCGCCGCACTTTCCCGTCCGACCGGACGAGTTGCGCGGCGCGTGGTCCTTCGTCGCCCTCTCACCGGGCACGACGGACGTCGAGGGCTTCTCGGTGAGCGTCGAAGAGATTCCCCACAAGGGGGGTCGGACCTACGGGATCCGCGTGAGCGACGGGGGGCACGAGATCGCCTATCTGCCCGACCACTGTCCGGGCGACCTTGGGCCGGGGCCCGACGGCTTCGGCGAGTACCACGCCGCCGCACTCTCCCTCGTCAACGGCGTCGACGTCCTCGTGCACGACGCGCAGTTCACCCATGAGGAGATGGCCGCCAAGAGCTACCTCGGACACTCGTCGGCTGAGTACGCGGTCGAACTCGGACGCCGCGGTGGCGTCGGACACGTCGTGCTCTTCCACCACCAGCCCGACCGGACTGACGACGAGTTGGACGCGATGGTCGGACGCTTCGGTGACTCGCCGCGCGTCACAATCGCGACCGAGTCCACCGTGCTCGAGATCTGAGGCGTCGATGCTCGACGCCGTCGTGGTGGGTTCTGGTCCCAACGGGCTCGCCGCGGCGCTCGTGCTTGCGCGCGCGGGCCTCTCGGTCGAGGTCTTCGAGGGCGAATCTACACCCGGAGGTGGGTGTCGGACCGAAGAGCTGACGCTGCCCGGCTTCCACCACGACGTCTGCTCCACCATCCAGTCGATGACCTCACTCTCCCCCTTCTTCCGCGAGATCGACGACGTCCTCGTGCGTCGTCGGGTGATGCTTCGAAAGCCGGAGCTGGCCTTCGCTCACCCACTCGACGGTGGTCGCGTCGCGCTCGTCTCGGCGTCACTCGACGAGACCGCGGCCGGGCTCGGCGCCGATGGTGCGGCATACCGACGACTCCTCGGTCCTCTGGTCGGTGAGGCGTCGGCGTTGGCTTCAGCGGTCCTGGCACCACTGCGACACCCGCCGTCGCATCCAGTCACCATGGCCCGCTTCGCCTTGGACGGGTTGCCCTCGGCTTCGAGGTTGGCGAGGCGATTCGAGAGCGCCGAAGCCAGGGCCCTGATCGCCGGCGTGTGCGCGCACTCGATGCTGCCGCTCGACCGGGCGCTGACGTCGGCCTTCGGCCTCTTCCTGACCGTAGCCGCGCACGACGGAGGTTGGCCGGTCGTCGAGGGCGGGAGCGCCACGTTGATCAATGCACTCGTCGCCGAACTCGTCGACGTGGGAGCGACCGTGCACGTGGGGAGACCAATCCGACAACTCGGCGACCTGCCGCGGGCTAGGTCCGTCCTCTTCGACACGTCCCCTTCGGCGATGGTGGACATCGCCGGTGAGCGCCTCTCATCGCGATACCGGGCCGCGGTCGCTAGGTTCCAGCGCGCGCCGGGCATCTTCAAGGTCGACTACGCGCTCTCGGGACCGGTGCCGTGGAGCGCCGAGGCCTGTCGCCGAGCCGGCACCCTTCATCTCGGAGGCACGTTGGAGGAGGTCGCCGAGTCCGAGGCCGACGTGGCTCACGGGCGTCACGCGGAGCGTCCCTACTGCATCGTTGTCCAGGCGAGCGTCGCCGACCCGACGAGAGCTCCCCGCGGCCAGCACACCCTCTGGGTCTACTGCCACGTGCCGAACGGATCCAACGTCGACATGACGTCGCGCATCGAGGATCAGATTGAGCGCTTCGCGCCGGGCTTTCGAGACCTGGTGTTGGCGCGCGCCACGACGTCGAGTGTCGACTTCGAAGAGCACAACCCCAACTACCTGGGCGGGGACATCGCGGGTGGTGCGGGGACTCTTCGACAGACGGTCTTTCGCCCGACCGTGCGCTGGAATCCGTACCGCACGGGCACGCCCGGCCTCTATCTCTGCTCGGCGTCGACGCCCCCGGGCGGTGGTGTGCACGGCATGTGCGGTTGGGGCGCAGCCCGAACGGTCCTGAAGGACCTGCGCGGCCATGGGTAGCACCCGGCGTCGCACCGTTGCACGGGGCATCGCACCACGTGGGACCGTCAGGTCACGGACGTGGACCGGCACGCGAGAGGCGCGGCGTGGCGCATCGCCCGATTCCGGCTCGCGCGGACTTGGTCGCGCGGTTTGGCGTCATTCGTAGCCTTCGTCTTGGTTATTGGAGTGACTGGCGGCGTCGCCATCGCCTCGCTCGTTGGTGCGCGAGCGACCCAAGGCTCCTACACGTCGCTGATCGACCGATCGAATCCCTCGGCGATGAGTCTTTCCCTCTCCGCGCCCGTCTCGACCTCGCGGCTCGGCGCACTAACCGGCGTGCGCCACGTTGAGGCAGTCGAATACTCGTTCAACGCGATCCCAATCAGCCAGACGAACGCGCCGCAGTTGGACAAGGCCATCGTTTCGAACGAAGTGGCACCCATGGCGAGTCTCGACGGGGAGTACTTCAACCAGGATCGCGTCAGCGTCGTGGCCGGTCGCCGGGCCGACCCCCGACGGGCCGGCGAGTTCATGGCCACGGCCCTGACCGAGCGACTCCTTGGATGGCGCGTTGGTCAACGCATCCTCACGGGCATTTATACGAACGCCCAGGTGGCGAGTCAGCAGTTCGGGAAGAACCCAGTGCGCCCGACCGTCGAGCGCTACGAGCGACTCGTTGGCACCTTGATGCAAGTACGGACGTTGCGGCTGGACTATTTGAAGTCGACGAGAACAATCTCTCGCTGGCTCACGTCGTCAAAGCGTATTCCCCGGGCGGAAGCTAACTCTCGACGGCGTTTCGCTGCCTCGGCGCCGGCGACCATCGCCTCTTGATTCGCCCAGACGACACCCACCATGCCGTGTCCGGTTTCACGATTCATCATGCTTCGAACGACGCGAATGCCCGGGGTTGCCAAAATTCCGGGCAGAATCTCGGACTTGAAAAATGCAACGTTGTCATCAACATTGTCGGGATCCATGCTGGTGCGCGTGACCGTCAGCGGCGACCCAACTACGGGCGGTTCAACCATCTCAACGACCGTCTGCTCCATGTTCTCCACACTGAGCGTGCCACCAATTATCTTCGCCCCTTCTTCACGAGTGGGCATGAGTGCCGCGTCGCTGGCGTCACGATCTTCACTCGACTCCCAGAGGGAGAGAATTCCTACCACGCCGTTCTCCCGGTCAACACTCACGGTCATTCCCCTATATCCCTTCTGGCGGTCCAGAATCGGTGCCACGGTGTCGCGCACGTACGCAACTCCTTGGTCGATATTGCTGGCGCCAGTGAAGGTAACGGCTCGAACATGCATATGATTCTCCTCGTATAGTCGACTTTTCGTGAGTGTAGAGCAGTTCGGGCCCTTCTGATCAGATTCTCAGTGGACCGGTAGGGCTCATCGACCGAGGTCCGTCGGTACGCGCGCCGAGTGGAAAATCACTCGGGTCACCTCGGGCTCGAGTCCCTCAACAGATGTAACCCTGGGGCATTCGTCGACGAGATTCTGGGGAAGGCTCGCTCAACGTGATGGGCTTGACCTTCAAACGAATTTGCGTTAAGACATACGAAATGGCGACCTCGGAGATAGACATCTACCTCTCCAATCTGGACGAAGTCCGTCGCACTGCACTTGAGAGTCTTCGAGAGATGATTCTTGAAGTCATTCCTGACGCCGAGCAGCCAAGCGCCTGAAGGAGCTCGAAACCGAGAACGGTCGCTTGAAGCGAATCGTCGCTGATCTCACCCTTGACAACGCGATGCACAAAGAGGTCGCCAAGGGAAACTGCTAACCCCGGACGCGCGCCGTCGAGCAGTGGTGATGCTCGAGGAGTCGTTCGGGGTGAACGAGAGAAGGGCGTGTCGCGTGGTGGGTCAGCATCGTTCGACCCAGCGCCTGGCGACTGCGTTGCCCGATGACTCCGAACAAGAGTTGCGAAGGTGGCTGGTCACGTTCGCCAAGGACCCTCCGCGCTGGAGTTGGAAGCGCGCCGCACAGCACCTTCGTCGCGAGGGTCACCGCGTGAACCCCAAGCGCGTCCAGCGTCTGTGGCGCTTAGAGGGCTTGAAGGTCCCTTATCGCAAACGCAAGAAGCCCCTACGCGGACTGGGGGTCCACGTCGGGACGATGAGCCCCATCGGCCCCAACGCGATTTGGGCGATGGACTTTCAATTCGACGAGACCCGCAATGGCAAACAGTTGAAGTTCCTCAACATCCAAGACATCTTCACCTGGGAGTGCCTGGCGGTGAAGACCGAACGTTCCATCACCGCCGACGACGTCACCGACCTGCTCGATCAACTCGTCGCCGAACACGGTGTGCCGGCCCACCTGCGCTGTGACGACGGTCCCGAGTTCGCGGCCTTCGCGATTCGTGACTGGTGTCGCTTCAACGGCTCGGCAACGACGTTCATCGATCCGGGATCACCTTGGCAGAACGGCCACATCGAGTCGTTCAACTCACGACTGCGCGACGAGTTTTTGAACGGACATCTCTTCGAGTCACTGCTCGAAGCCCAGGTGCTCCTCGAGGGCTGGCGACACGAATACAATCATGAACGCCTCCACAGATCTCTTTGCTACCTGACTCCGGTTGAGTTCAAGGAGCTATGGATGCAGCAAAACCAACAACGACTCTCAATGGCGTGGACCATTAAGAGGGGTCCCCGCATTGCCGCTTCCATCGCGATGGCAATCACTCGGCTCGAAGAACGAGAGCCGTCGGAGTGTTCGCCGCTCGTCTTCCCGGTCCAGCGGCGACCAGGTTAGACAAGATGACGGTCAGGATAACAACGAGGGTGATGGAGGGCACCGGAACAATTGGTTGGGGAACGACATGAAGGATCGTGGCAAATTGATTCCACAGGAACCGCCCTGCGACGATGCCGAGCGGAACGCCAATGAGGAGGCCAATAGTCACTGACACCGTCGATTGCCAGACGATGGTTCTAGCAATTTGGCGGCTGGTAAAGCCGAGCGATTTCAAAATCGCCAAGTCCCGCACTCGACGCCGCACGCTGGAGGCCAGAGTGAGTGCCAGCGCCAGGGCGGCCGCTCCCGCCAAACCGCCACTCAAGATAATGGGAGCGGACCCCATCGCCCGGTAGTTCACTATCTCTGCCGGGCGTTGGACCGAATAGACCGACACGCCTAGTGAGTTGGCCGATTGCGACAGGGTGGCCGCGATCTGATTCAGCTGAGTGGTCGCCGCGACCTCGCCAGCGCCGGGGCGAAATCGAACGAGGATGGCGTTGGGTCCCAAGATGCCGTGGCCGCCATGCCCTCGCAACGACTTTGAAAGAAATGCGCGTGAGAGTGAGCTGATCGGCACGATGGCGCCGTCTCCCAGCGATGGATGGACGCCATGGCC
>JAYSQJ010000172.1:0-11470 GCA_043721635.1 Acidimicrobiales bacterium
CGGCCGTTCGTTAAGGGTCGCCGGTGAAGGAGCCGTTGCCGTGATGGGCCACAGGGGACGCCCCCACCACGGCGCGTCGATGTTCCGCCGCGCCCAGGCGTCGACGCCGCCCACGCGAGCACGCTGTGTCGCAACGTGATGCGACGACGCGCCGGCGCCGATGGCACGTGCGACCGACCTGGTCGCGGGACAGTTCACGGATCCCACCGAGACCACGAAGAAGTGCTTGCCAATTCATGACTAAATCAGTAAGGTTTATAGGAATTAGCACCACTCGGATGGGAGAAATCGTTGTGACCACCGACGCGAAGCGCGAGACCGAGGTCGAGGGCATCAAGCGCACGAGCGACTTTCTGCGCGGCGACATCGCCGTCGAGCTCGACGACGCCCGGCCTAGCGTGTCGAACGAGAGCGAGCAGCTCCTCAAATTCCACGGCATCTACGCCCAGGACAACCGTGACGTCCGCCGTGAGCGGACCCTCGCCCAGGAGACCCTCGACTACATCTTCATGATCCGGGTCGTCATCCCCGGTGGGCAGCTGACCGCCGGCCAGTGGCTCGCCCTCGACCAGGTCTCGTCGAACGTCGCCGACGGGACAATCCGGTTGACCACTCGACAGGCGGTGCAGTTCCACGGCGTCGTGAAGGAGGGTCTGCGGCCACTCGCGCGCGTCCTCGACCAGGAGCTCATGGCGTCGTTCGGCGCGTGCGGTGACGTGGTGCGAAACGTTGTCTCGTGCCCGAGTCTGGAGACGACCCACGGCGATCCTCGATTGGCCGGGATTGCCGCTCGACTCTCACGGGCCTTTCGCCCGACGACCGAGGCGCACTGGGAAATATTCGTCAACGGTGAGAAGGCGGCCTCGAGGGGGACCGTCGTCGAACGCCCCTTCTACGGTGACACGTACCTGCCCCGGAAGTTCAAGATCGCCGTCGCCAACCCCGACGAGAACTGCGTCGACGTCCTCGCTCAGGACGTGGGCCTCGTGCCGGGCGAGCACCCCGAGGCGGGGGTCGGGCTCAACCTCCTCGTCGGGGGCGGGCTCGGACGGTCCTACGCCCACCCCACCACGTTCGCGCGCCTGGCCGACCCGATGACCTTCGTCACCTACGACGAGGTCGACGAGGTCATCGCCGCGGTGATTGCGACCTACAAGGACCTCGGTGACCGCACCGACCGCAAGCGGGCTCGCATGAAGTACGTGGTCGCCGACAGCGGCTACGGGACCTTCCGAAAGGAGGTCGAGATCCGCCTGGGACGCGAACTCCGTGCGCCCCTCGAACTGCCGGTCCACTTCGACGCGGCCGACCACCTCGGTTGGCACGACTTGGCCAACGGAGTGGGCCAGCTCGGCGTACGCGTCTCGGCCGGGCGCGTGCGTGACCTGGAGGATGGTCCGCGCCTGCGCACGGCGCTGCGCCTCATCGCTCATTCGATGCCCGTGACCTTCTTCATCACGCCCCAACAGGACATCATCATCAGTCGCGTTCCCGACGCGCAGCGCGACGAAGTCGAGTCGATACTTCGCGACCACGGGGTCCGGCTGAGCGACGAGCTGGGCGTGGTCGAGCGCACGGCACTGGCCTGCCCCGCGCTGCCGACCTGCAGCCAGGCCCTGGCCGAGTCCGAGCGTCGGTTGCCCGAGCTCGTCGACGACCTCGAGGGCGAACTGGGTCGGCGCAAGCTGGGCCGCAAGTCACTCCAACTCCGCATGACCGGCTGCCCCAACGGATGCGCTCGCCCGGCCGTGGCCGAGGTGGGCGTCGTCGGACGGACGAAGTCGACCTACGACGTGTACGTCGGCGGCGGTCCTCGCGGCGACCGACTCGCCACCCTCTACCGCGAAAAGGTCCCGTTCGACCAGATCGGCGAGGTGCTCGGACCACTCTTTGACCGCTGGGAGTCCGAGGGCGGCCCGGACGAGCCCTTCGGCGACTTCATCACCCGAGTGGGACTGACGTGACGGTCCACCTCGTGGGCGCCGGTCCCGGCGACGCGGACCTGTTGACGCTGCGTGCGGCGAGCCTGCTTAGAAGCGCTGACGTCGTGGTCCACGACCGCCTGATCGAGCGAGCCGTGCTGGCGCTGGCCCCGCGCAACGCGGAGTTGATCGACGTGGGCAAGGTCCCTGGTGGCTCCTCGACCCAGTCGATCATCAACGACCTCCTGGTCTCGCTCGGCCGCCGGCACGGGAACGTCGTTCGCCTGAAGGGTGGTGACCCCTTCGTCTTCGGTCGGGGCGGCGAGGAGATGATCGCGTTGCAAGAGGCCGGCGTCGAGTGCGACGTGGTGCCGGGCGTCACCTCCGCGTTCAGCGGGCCTCTGGCCGCCGGCATTCCGGTGACCCACCGCGGCGTCGCCCGGGGGGTCACGGTCGTCACCGGCCACGCCTTCGACGACGACGACGACTACTTCCGACGGATCGCCCACCCGGAGCTCTCGCTGGTGATCCTCATGGGCGTCGCCCGACGCGCGAGCATCGCGCGTCAGCTAATCCAGGGTGGTCTGGCCCCCGCCACGCCCGTCGCGGTCGTCGAGAACGCGTGGACGCAGCGCCAGAGGGTCGTGCGGGGCACGTTGGGCGAGCTGGGCCGACTCGACGTGTCGTCGCCGGCCATCATCGTGGTCGGGCCGACCGCCGCGTTACGCCTTGGCGACGTGGCGAGCGGGGCCGCGGCCCGGTGGTGACCATGGTGCCCCTCGCCTTCGACCTGCGCGGCAAGGCCGTGCTCGTCGTCGGCGCCGGCCGAATCGGCGCGGGCAAGGCCCAGTTGCTGGTCGACGCCGGTTCCCACGTCACGGTCATCGCCCGCGAGGTGCTCTTTGCGCCGCCGGCGGGGATCACTTCCCTGGAGCGTCGCGCGTATCGCTCCGGCGACCTGCGCGGCTACGCCCTCGTCGTCTCGGCCACCGGCGACGCGCCGACTAACGACCGCATTGTGGCCGAAGCCCGCCACGCAGGAGTCTGGCTCAACGTCGTTGACGACCCCGCCCGCTCGGACTTCTACTTCACGGCCGTGCACCGCGCGGGCGACGTCATCGTCTCGGTGTCGACGTCGGGGGCGTCCCCGGCGTTGGCCCAGGAGCTACGGTCCATTGTGCGCGCCGCGCTCCCGGACAACCTCGAGCAGGTGGCGCAACTATTGCGTTCTGAGCGCGACGCGATGCACGAAGCCGGTCGCAGCACCGAGGGTCACGATTGGCGGCCACGGATTCGCCAACTCCTCGCGGCCGACGAGTCAACGCCCCGCGAGCCCTCGTCGCCGCGTCGGTAGAGTACTGAATGCGCCGAGGACGCGCTCGGCCGGCAGCACCGCCCAACCGACTGGTCGAGGTAGCTCGAACGCTCGACGAGATCAATGCGGCAACGAGGAGAACCATGACCGACCGCGTACTGGTCACCGGCGCCACCGGCTTTATCGCCCAGCACTGCATCCTCCAGCTCACCGAGGCCGGCTACGCCGTTCGCGGCACGGCCCGGGGGTCCGGTCGCACCTCAGAGGTGGCCAACGTCCTCATCCCCCACCTCAGCGAGTCCGCGAGGTCACTGCTCGCCAACGAGTTCGAAGTGATCAACGCCGAACTTGGCGCCGACCAAGGGTGGCCCGCCGCGGTCGACGGGTGCCGGTTCGTCCTCCACGTGGCCAGTCCTTTGCCCCGCCGGCCACCCAAGCACGACGACGAGCTCATCGTCCCGGCGAGGGAGGGAACGCTACGAGTGTTGCGGGCCGCGCACGAGGCCGGGGTCGAACGCGTCGTACTGACGTCCTCGATCGCCGCGATCATCTACGGGAACGACCGGACTAGAACCTTCGACGAGTCCGACTGGACCAACATCCACGGTGCGCAAATCGGCGCCTACGAGAAGTCCAAGACCATCGCCGAGCGAGCCGCGTGGGATTTCGTCAAGTCGCTCGACGGTTCGGCACCCCTGCAACTGGCTGTCATCAACCCTGGTTTGGTCCTCGGGCCGATACTCTCAACCGATTGGGGGACCTCGGCTGAGCTGGTACGAAGGATCATGACGCGAGGCGTCCCCGCGATCCCCGACATCAACTTCGCCACCGTCGACGTGCGCGACGTGGCGTCGGCGCACGTCGCCGCGATGACGACTCCGGGCGCCGCCGGCGAGCGGTTCATCTGCGCCATCGAGAACCACTCGATGATGGAGGTGGCGATGATCCTGAGGGAGCACCTGGCCGGGCGGGGCTACCGGATCCCGACCAAGCGCCTGCCGTCCATCGTTATCCGGGTGATGGCCACGTGGGACCAGACCATTCGGCTGGCCCTGAACGACCTGGGCACTGTTCAGGACCTTGACAACTCGAAGATTCGACGGGTGTTGGCGTGGCATCCCCGCGGGCTACACGAGATGACGATCGCCACCGCGGATTCAATGATTGAGTACGGAGTGGTGTCCCCCAAGAAGTAGTGGTCGGCTCGTCGGGCGTTGCCGTCGGCCACCGGACGCACCGAATGGACTGACCCGTGCGCCACCCTCCACGCCGCGATCGCTGGGCCAGCCGTCGAGGCGCAGAAAACCACTCGTCGGAAACCTGTAACTTTGGGAACCATGGTGCCAGATTCCGAATCGCCGATTCTCGCCCTCGAGAACGTCTCCGTGCACTTCGAAGGTCTGCGGGCCCTGAACGACGTCTCCTTCTCGGTGTCGTCCGGTGAGATCGTCGGGCTGATCGGGCCGAACGGTGCGGGCAAGACGACCGCGTTCAACGTGGCCTGCGGCTTCGTCAAGGCGAACGTTGGCCGCGTGCGCTTCCCGAGCGCCGGTCGGTCCAACTTGAAGCCCAATCAACTCGCGCGCGCCGGTGTCGCCCGGACGCTCCAGGGCGTCGGACTGTTCCCCCATTGCAGCGTGCTGGAGAACGTGATGGCCGGGGGCCACGTCCGACCGAACGGCGGGTTCTTCACGAGCTTGCTATCGCTGCCCACCGGAGTGCGCGCTGAGCGGACGCTTCGAAACGACGCTCTGGTGATGCTCGACCGACTCGGCATCGCCGACATGGCGGGACGACTGCCGTCGGCGATCCCCTACGGCACCGCGAAGAAGGTCTCGGTGGCCCGCGCGCTGATGTGCAACCCCTCGCTCCTACTGCTCGACGAACCGGCGTCGGGCCTGGACGAGGCCGAGCTCGAGGAGTTCGCCACCCTGATCGTCGAGCTGCGCGCCTCCATCGGGGTGCTGCTCGTCGAGCACGACATGGAATTCGTGATGCCCCTCGTGGACCGTCTCGTCGTGCTCAACTTCGGCGAGGTGATCGCCACGGGCACCCCGGGCGACGTCCGCGAGAACGACGCCGTCGTGGCGGCGTACCTCGGGGTCGACGAATGATCACCATTGCGAACCTGACCGTCAGCTTCGGCGCCGTCCAGGCGCTGCGTGACGTCTCGATGCATATCGAGACCGGCAAGATCACGGCGGTCCTCGGAGCCAACGGCGCCGGCAAGACGACGCTGCTGCGCACCATCAGCGGGCTGAAGGAGCCGCTGGCTGGCTCGATCCTGCTCGACGGCCGGTCCCTCGTGCACGAGCGACCCGAGAACATCGCGCGCCTGGGAGTCGGTCACGTTCCCGAAGGCCGCGGCGTCATTGGGGAGTTCACGGTCGAGGAGAACCTGCGTCTCGGAGCCATGATCACCAAAGAGCCCCTCCACGAGGGGCTGGACGAGCAGTACCGTCAGTTCCCGGTGCTGGGCGAACGGCGCAGGCAGCACGCCGCCAAGCTCTCGGGCGGCGAGCGCCAGATGCTGGCGATGGCGAGGGCCCTCATCGCGCGACCGTCGGTCCTCCTGCTCGACGAGCCGTCGCTCGGCCTGGCGCCGCTCGTCACGGCGCAGCTGATGCACACGATCCACGACCTGTGCGCTTCGACCGACCTGACGGTGATACTCGTCGAGCAGAACGCCTCGTCGGCCCTGCGGATCGCCGACCACGCGGTCGTCCTGCACCTGGGCAGTGTCGTCGCGAACGACGTCGCCGCCGTCGTCGCGGCCGACGAGAAGCTGCGCCAGTACTACCTCGGAATGGTCGAGTGATGGACCTGTTCCTGACGTCACGGATCATGTCCGACGTCCTCGGCGGGCTCACCAACGGCGTCGTCTACGGACTCGTGGCGCTGAGCCTGGTGCTGGTCTGGCGTTCGACGGGGATCCTCAACTTCGCCCAAGGTGCGATGCCGATGTTCGCGACGTACCTCGGGATGGGGCTGTTGTCGTACAACCTGAGCTACTGGCCCTGCGTCGCCATCGCCATCGTCGCCGGTTTCGTCGTCGGTGGCGTCACCGAGCGGTTCTTGGTACGCGGACTCTACGGCAAGCCCGAGATCAATCCCATCGTCGTGATGGTCGGGTTCCTCATCGTGCTCGAGGCGGTGGCCGCGGCCGTGTGGTCGACGAAGCCACGCGGACTACCCAGCCCCTTCTCGGCGATCGACTGGCAGATCGGTGGCAAGCCCTTCGGCCTCTCGGACTTCTCGGTGTTCGAGATCCTCACGGCGCTCGGGGTCATGGCGATCGTCGCGGCGCTCTTTCGCTTCACCAAGCTCGGGCTGCAGTTACGCGCCTCGGCAATCGCGCCCGAAGTGTCGCGGCTGCTGGGCGTGCGCGTCGGGCGAATGCTCACGCTGGGGTGGATGCTCTCGACCGCGGTCGGTACAATCACCACGATCCTCGTCGCCTCCAATTACTTCACGGGCCTCACTCCCCAAGTCATGGACGGCGTCTTCGCCTTCGGCTTCATCGCGGCCGCCGTCGGCGGTCTCGATAGCCCGGTCGGCGCGATCGTCTCGGGGGTGTCGATCGGCATCATCCTGCAGTTCGTCGGCGACTACCTCAACTCGAACGACATCATCCTCGCCGCTCTGCTCATCCTCGTGGTCTCACTGATGGTGCGCCCGAACGGCCTGTTCACCCGCAGCAGCGCGAGGCGAGTCTGATGGTCGTGAACCTCCGACAACGTCGTGTGGCGATCACGGCGGGCGCCGTCGCCCTCGGCGTGATTGCCGGCTTCTCCTTCGGCGCGAGCACCCGCGTCGGTGTCGCGCTCAGCGTCTTTCTCACGGTGCTGGCGACGTGTGCATCAATTCTCACGGCGCCCGGAATGCGCTCGTCGCATCCGGTCGTCGCCCGCGCGGCGCTCACCGTCGCGGCGATCGACGTCGTGCTCTTCGCCACCTACTTCTTTTCCGCCAACACCAACACCAACCTGGCGACCGGGGCGGCGATGTCGATCGTCCTGCTCGGGCTGTCGTTCCTGACGGGCGCTTCGGGCCAGATATCGCTGGGCAACGGCGCCTTCATGGGCGTGGGCGCGTTCGCCATGGCGATCTGGGCCAACCACCACGCGACGTCTCCCATCGTGGTGGGCCTCCTCGTCGCCATCGTCAGCGGTGCCCTCGTCGGACTGCTGCTCGGCCTCCCGGCGACCCGGCTCCGCGGCCCCTACCTCGCCGGCATGACACTGGCCTTCGCCGTCGCCTTCACCGCCATCCTCAGCTCATTTAACTCCTGGACCGGGGGCGACTCCGGCCTGCAGCTGCCAACCGCCGCGACGCCGCCCCACTGGCTGCTCGGATTCTTCAACTCCGGCACGTCGCTACTGACGACGAACAGCATGTGGCTGGCCGACATCGCGATCGTGGTGGCTGGCGTCGCCTTCTTCTTTATGGCGAACCTCTTCGCCAGCCGGACGGGACGCGCGATGCGCCTGATTAGGGACAACGACGTCGCCGCGGAACTCGTCGGGGTGTCCCTGCCGCGTGCTCGCGTCGTGGCGTTCGTGGTGTCGTCGGCCTACGCGGCGCTGGGCGGCGCCGTGTCGACGCTGATCGACAACGCCGTGTCGCCGTCGACGTACTCGTTCGCGCTCTCGATCACGATCCTCTCACTCATCGTCATCGGCGGGATCGGCACGATTCCCGGTGCCCTCATCGGCGGGGTCGTCTACGCGTACTCAAATAGCGTGATTACTTGGATTACGAATCAGACCGGGCTCAATCCCCAGGGCAACGTCGCGAGCCAGTTGAACGGGATCATCTTCGGCGGACTCTTGATCGTGACGATGCTCTTCGCACCGCTCGGCATCTCGGGCACCGTTCGACACCTCTGGCACTCACGACGCCGTCGAACGCCGGGGTGACTTGCAACACCAACTGACTGGGCATACTCTCAAGTTAAGAATTTCACGATCATGGGAGAAAAGAATGGTTAAAAAGCGTAGGAGTCGTGTGGCGACGACGGGGACGGCGATCCTGCTGTGCCTCGGTCTCGTGACGACGGGCACGTCCATTGTCACTGCGGGGGCCACGACGAAGCACGTGGTGAAGGTCCCGGGTGTCACGGCGAAACAAGTCACCATTGGAGCAACGGTTCCGTTGACGGGCATTGCATCAGCCGGCTACAGCGACACCGCCAAGGCGGCCAGCGCGGTCTTCAAGTACATCAACAGCAAGGGCGGCGTCTTCGGACGCAAGATCAACTATGTCCTCAAGGACGACTGCTACGGCACGCCGGGCTTCGGATGCACTGGCGTGCCCAACACGGCGACCCAGACCAAGGCACTGCTCGCGCTGCCCGTCTTCGCGACCGTCGGCTCGCTCGGCACGCCCACGCAGGACTCCGTGCGCAGCCTCCTGAAAGCGAACAAGGTTCCCCAGCTGTTCGTGAACTCGGGCTCGACGGACTGGAACAACACGAGCGTGTACCCCGGCCTCTTCGGCTGGCAGATCAACTACCACGCCGAGGGCAAGATCTTCGCCCAGTACATCAAGGCGACCTACCCGACGGCGAACACCTGCTTCCTCGGACAGGCTGACGACTTCGGTTCCGACGGCCTCGCCGGCATCCTCGCCGGTGGCATCGCGCCCTCGGACACGCAGCTGTACAAGGTGGGCGACCTCGTGACCTCGAGCGGCGCCTCGGTCGGACCGTACATTGCCAAGTTCCAGTCGGACAAGTGCGACGTCGTCGTGCTCTACTCCATCCCTGGAGCCACTGACGCGGTGCTCGGCGCGGCCCTGAAGCTCGGCTACTCGCCCCACTGGGTCATCTCCAACGTGGGGTCCGACCCCGTCACCGTCGACCAGCCGTTCGCGAAGGCACCGTTCCCGGACCCCGAGATCGGCGCTGTCTCCTTCAGTTACCTGCACACCACCGTTGACACGGGCCAACCGTGGCTCGCGTGGACGATGAAGGTCCTGACGGCTGACCAGAAGGACTTCCCCGGCTTCGGCGCGAACAGCATCATCACCGGCAACATGGCCAACGGCATCGGCTGGGGCGTGTCCTTCGTCGAGGCCCTCAAGGCGGCCGGTAAGAACTTCACGCGGGCCAGTTTCTTGAAGACTCTCACCAGTACGACGTTCCGCCAAACGCCGTCGCTGACGCCGCTGCGCTACACCCCGGGCAACCACCAGGGACTGAACGGCGGCTTCATAACGATCGTCAAGAGCTCGACCGCGGTGGCCCCGCTGGACGGCAAGATCTACACGACCGACGCCACCAACTCCGGCCCGATCAAGCCGGCCACGAGCCTCAGCTCCGGGATCCCGAGCTGGCTGAAGTAGACAGTTCCACGTAGTTCGGTCGAACCCCCGGTGCGTCGCACCGGGGGTTCGTTCTGATCGAAGTCGTCGGTGCTGGCGGTGCCGTCAGCGGCCTTCGCCGGACGGACCGTGCATCTCCTCAGCGCGCAGCTCGTCGAGGAGACCCTGCGACTCGGCGAGTGACGAGGTGATGATGCGCCGAGCCACGTCGAGCAGTTCGAAGATCGAGTCGTCGGTCACCGAGTAGAAGACGGCCGAGCCCTCCTTGCGGGCTTGAACGATGCTCGCCCGGCGCAGGATGCCGAGCTGCTGGGACAGGTGCGAGCTCTCGATGCCGATCTCGGGCACGAGGTCGCTAACCGATCGCTCGCCATCACGCAGCACCTCGAGGACCCGGATCCTCGCCGGGTGGCCGAGGACCTTGAAGAACTCGGCCTTGGCCTGGTAGACGGGTTTTGTCATGTCAGCTCCTCTGATAATGCGCTGTTGAGTCCGGGTCGCCTCGTCGCGGCTCGTGCCCGGGCTGCGACGAACCGGGCCAACTCGCAAGTGCGCGTCACCCTCACAGGTCGTTGCCCGCGTAGGAGAGGTTGAAGCTCTTGTTGGCCAGGGGAAAGTCGGGGATGATCGTGTCGGCCAGTGAGATCGGCAACGCCGGCCAGTTGAAGAAGGACGGGTCGACGACCTTCACCCGCGTGAGGAGTTCGTCGCCGTCGAGCTCGACACGGTGCACCAGTGTGCCGCGCCAGGCCTCGACGATGCCGAGGCCACTTCGCCGCACCTGCGCCAGTGCGTGCACCGGCGTAACGTCGTCGATCCGCGCCTCGCCCGGGTCTCTCGTCACGACGGCCTCGCTCCAGGTGCGTAGGCAGTCCAGGGACGTGGCCACCTCGTCGACGCGCACGTCGAAGCGCGCGAGCACGTCACCAGTCTCGCGCCCGGCCACCGTGAAGTCCGCCGGCATTTGAGTGAACGGATGGGCGACGCGTGCGTCGATGGTCCGTCCCGACGCGCGGGCCACGACCCCCAACGTGTCCATGTCGACGGCGTCGTCGTGAGCGAGCACGGCCGTCCCGGCGAAGCGGTCGATCACGAGGGCGTTCGAGCGCACCATCGCGACCAGGCCGGCGACCTCGCCCTCGATCGAGTCGAGTTCGGCCCTCGTGGGGAGACGCTGGACGTCGGTTCCGCCCAGGACGATCCCTCCCCGAAGAAGACGATGCCCGGTGACCTCTTCGTTGAGGCGCAGCAGGCGTTCGCGCACCGTCATCGCCTGGGCGTGGGCGATCGAGAACGCGACGTCGTTGCAGAGCGCCCCGAGGTCGGCCACGTGATTGTAGAGCCGCTCCATCTCGAGCAGCGCGGCGCGCAACCGACGATCCCCGGATGTCACGTCCACGCCGAGCGCCTCCTCCACCGCCATCATGAAGGCGAGGCCGTGACCGACGGCGGTGTCGCCCGAGATGCGCTCGGCGATCCTCATCCCCTCGTCGACGGACTTCCCCTCCATCAGCCGCTCGATGCCCTTGTGGACGAACCACAGGCGCGCCTTCATCCGCACGATGGTCTCGCCGACGACGAAGAATCGGAAGTGGCCCGGCTCGATGAGTCCGGCGTGCACCGGACCGACCGGGATCTCGTAGACGCCGGGGCCCTCGACGGGAATGAACGGGTACGAGCCGGCGTTCTCGATCATCGGTGGCGCGGCGCCGGCACCGGCGCGCATCGGGTACCAGCCCACTGGCCAGTGCTGGTGCAGCACCAGGCGTCGAGGCTGGGGGTGACCGACGAGCTCCACGCCGAAGAGGTCCCTCATCTCGCGCTCGAAGCGGCTGGCCGTAAAGGAGACCGCAGCCAGGGACGGGAGCAGGGGGCGCTCGGGGTCGAGTCGCACGACCAGCTCGACCCG
>JAYSQJ010000173.1:0-4614 GCA_043721635.1 Acidimicrobiales bacterium
CTCGCACGACCCTCGACGTGGCGTCGCGGCCCAACGGCACCTCGAGGATCCGGTCCGTGAGGTTGCAGCTGGCCAGTCCCCGGGCGGTCGAACCGGGCGTGACCGTCCACGGCGCGATCGCGAATCCGTCCTCGCGGCCGGTGACCAGCTCTGGATGCACTACCGCCACTACAGCGCGCCAATGGCGAACGCGTCCAGGACGCTGTCGCCGTCCTCCACTCCAAAGACGAGGTGCGCCGCACGGACGGCGCCGCAGTGACGACGAAGTTCGTCGAAGGCGTAAAAGGATCGGAGCGAGACCCGTCGGCTCGCCGGACCGAGAGCACCCGAGATTGCCGGCGCGCGCAAATCGGCGCTGAGGCTCGCGACCGCGGCCGGATGGGGTCGGTCGACCCGGATGCTCACCGGGAACCGGTCGCGCAGGGATGCGGGTATGTCGTCGAGGTCCTCGATGTTGGACGTCATGACGACGGAGAACTGCGGACCGGGCCGCACCCACTCCGCGGTCTCCGGGTTGCGCCAGCGGGCCGACTCCGGCGAATCGGTCATCGCCAGAAGAATGCTCAACGCGTCCCCCGATGCGCGGTCGACCTCGTCGACGACCAACCGGCCACCCAAGCCTCCGGTGCCGCGCCACGCTCGGATCGCGGGACCCTCGCGCCACTCCCAGCGGTTCTCGCCGACCGGCATCCAGGTGCCAGTGATCTCGCCCGACGTCAGGTCCTCAGTGCAGACCAATCGCTCGGCCTGACTCGCCAGCACGCCGTAGTGCAGCGCCGCGAAGGTCTTTCCGGTACCCGACGGACCGTAGAGCAAGACCCTGGTGATGCCCGCCGCCATGACGTCGGCGAGATCACGCCAGCACGGTCCCACCTCATCGACTTGCACCTCGAACACCACTGCGCCTCCTTGACCGGGCGAAACAACGGTCGGCGCTCTCCAAGATCCGGACCAGATCCCGCGCGAGATTCCAGTGGACGGACGACAAGAGCCCCCGACCGGCGTCCGTACTAGTCGCGCACGCCGGTCGGGGGCTCATCGGTGCCTAGATGCTCAGTTCACGCTCGATGGCGGCTAGCTCCTCGGGCGAACCTTGTATCTTCGGGCCCTTGAACCACTTTCGGGCCGACACCGCGTACCAAATGCCCGCGAAGCCGAGCACGGCGGCCACCGCGACTGGCGCGTAGTTGAAGCTGTTCGCGGTGATGGGCTTGAACTGCGGCAGCATCAAGATGATGCAGATGAAGACGACCCACACAATGGCAATCCAGCCAAAGACCGGTCCCCACTTGCCCAAGACCCACGGTCCCGGGTGGAACGCCTTGCCGTTGATGCGCCGCAGGAACACGGGCGTCAGGTAGGCGATGTAGAGACCGATGACCGCGATGGAGGTCACCGCGCCGTAGGCGGCGTAGCTCTTCAGGTAGGGCAACGAGAGGAGGAACGCGCCCACCGCGCCGAACCAGGCGGAGCGGACGGGAACGTGGCTCTTCTTGGAGACGTGGTGCCAGAACTTGCTGAAGGGCACCGCACCGTCACGCGAGAACGCGAAGATCATTCGCGAGTTCGCGGTGACCGACGACATGCCGCAGAAGAACTGCGCACCGATGACCACGAGGATGAGCAGCTCCGCGAGGACTCGGCCGGTCGAATACTCGAAGATCACCGCCCACGGGACCGCGTTCGTGGCGACCGCCGCGTAGTTCGGGAAGACGACGCCGCCGATCGTGACCGGGAACACGTGAGGGATGGCCATGCTGACCCCGAGCAGCAAGACGAAGCCGGCGATCAGCGACACCCAGATCGAGTTGACGATCCCCTTGGGACCCGCGGTCGCCGCATTCAGCGTCTCCTCGGTCACGTGCGCCGAGGCGTCGTAGCCGGTGAAGGTGTACTGAGCGTTCAAGAGGCCGATGAGGAATACGTAGAACGGCAGCGAGAAGCCGCTCAATCCGGTGAACGCATGCCAACCGGCGCTGCCGAAGAGGAACGAGGCCGACTGGTGGCTGTGCGACGACGGCGAGATGAACAGCAGCAGTACAATCACCGCGACGCCGACCAGGTGCCACCAGACCGACAGGTTGTTGAGCAGCGCCACCAGCCTGATGCCGAAGGTGTTCAAGAGGCCCTGGGCGAACAGGATGACCGCCAGGATCGCGATCGTGTGACCCGGCGACAGCCAGTACGACTGGTTCGTGAAGAGGGAGAGGAACGCCGAGACGGAGAACGCGGCACCGAAGCTGATGCCGGCCGTGACGGCTACCTGACCGAGCAGGTTGAACCAACCGGTGAACCACGACCAGATCGGACCGCTCTTGCCCGGCGCCAACTTGGCCGACCAGTAGTAGAGACCACCGGCCGTCGGGTAGGCGGAGCAGATCTCGGCCATCGACAGACCAGCGAAGAGGACAAGCACGCCGACGATCAGCCAGCCCCAGAGCATCGTGGGCGGGCCACCGTGCTGGAGACCAAATCCGTAGAGCGTCAGGCAGCCCGACAGGATCGAGATGATGGTGAAGGAGATCGCGAAATTCGAGAACTTGCTCATTCCACGGTTGAGCTCTTGCGCGTAGCCCAACTGGTGGAGTCTCTCGGTATCGCTAAGCGCCCCCGTTGTTCCCGTTGTACCTACCTCGTCCATTGAGTCCCCCTCGACTATGCACTCCAAAATCCGTTGAGCGGAATACTAGAACTTTGAGCGCCGGGTCACACGATTCAAAGTGCAGTACCTGACTAGGGACAATGTCCTACGCAGACTGCCCGTTCGGCCAGCCGCAACACTATTGACGACGTCGATCAACCTCGGCAGCGAACATTCGCCGACGTCGCATCGACGACGTCAACCGCCCCCACTAGAGTCCGTTGCTTCACCCACTCGCTGGGGGCGACGCCACAGACTCTTTTGGGCCCTTGGTCCCTACGGCCGCCCTGGACGGACGTGCCACCGAGAGTCATTATGAGGTCAGTGCCCGGTTGGGCCACGGTTCAGTCACTCGAGAGGAGTCATCAATTTCGAGAAGATACCGGTGGCGATCGACGAATCCGAGCACGCTGATCAGGTGCTCGCCACGGCGGCCCAGTTCGCGGCAACGTTCGGCGCGGAGTTGAGGGTCGTGCACGTGATGGAGACGGTGTTCGTGGGCAAGGTTGGCCTGATCAATCTGGAGAGTTCCGACGTCGCCCATAGGGTCGTGACCGAAGCGGTCGCGTGGTTCACCACGAAGGGCCTCACGGCGACGGGCGAAGTTCGATCCGGCCTCCACGGCCGACTGGCCCGAGAGATCGACCAGGAGGCCCGAGACTTCGGAGCGCAACTCATTGTAGTGGGCTCGCGTGGTCTCACGGACCTCGAAGGGCTGTTACTCGGCAGCACGACGCACCGCCTGATGCACGTCACGAAATTGCCGGTCCTCGTCGTCCCGTAATAAGAAGATCTCGACGTCCGCGAGCCCGTATCCGATTGGTCCAGAGTGGTCAGTCGACAGTTGGTGGGGTCCAGATCGGCCTCCTCGGTGGGGAATCCGGGGGTGCCGATCTTCACTTCAGTCCCGTCCGTTTCGCCCTCGCAGTCCAGAGGGAGGTCCGTTCGCGATTGTGTAGCCTCGTCTTCTAGACGACATCGAAGGCTTCATGGCGGTGCCGTACCCGGCAGAATCGAGAAGGCGAAGTGACTGCAACCACCCCCGGTCGTCCCACCCGCGAAGAGATGGTCGATCTCATCCGCCACGGTGACGTCGACACCGTAATCGTCGGCATCACCGACATGCAGGGTCGCCTGCAGGGCAAGCGTCTCGACGCCACCTACTTCATCGACGAGCTGCACGAGGGCATCGTCGAGGGCTGCAGCTACCTCCTCGCCTCGGACGTCGACATGCGCACCGTTGACGGCTTCGCGCTGACGAGTTGGGAGCGCGGCTACGGCGACCTGGCCTTCAAGCCCGACTTCTCGTCGATTCGCATGGTCCCCTGGCACGAGAAGACCGTGATGATTGTCGCCGACGTCGAGACCGTCGAGGGCGAGCCCGTCGCACCGTCACCGCGCCAGGTGCTGAACCGCCAAGTCGATCGGTTGGCCGAGCGGGGATGGCACGGCCTGACCGGGACGGAGCTCGAGTTCATCGTCTTCGAGGACACCTACGAGCAGGCCTGGGGCTCGGGGTACCGCGACCTGACGCCGGTCAACCAGTACAACGTCGACTACTCGATCCAAGGCACGTCGCGTGTCGAGCCGCTGCTCGGCAAGATCCGTCGCGACATGCGTCAGGCCGGCATGGTGGTCGAGTCGGTGAAGGGCGAGTGCAACCTCGGCCAGCACGAGATCGCCTTCAAGTACAACACGCTGGTCGACAAGTGCGACGAGCACGGTCTGTTCAAACTCGGCTCCAAGGAGATCGCCGCCCAGATGGGCTACAGCCTCACCTTCATGGCTAAGTACGACCAGAAGGAGGGCAACTCCTGCCACATCCACTTATCGCTGCGCGACGAGGACGACCAAGCCGTCTTCGCGGGTGGCGCCGAGCACGGCTTCTCGCCCGTGTACCAGCACTTCCTCGCGGGCCTGCTCGCCTACTCGCGCGAGATGTCGCTCTTCCTCGCGCCGAACATCAACAGCTA
>JAYSQJ010000174.1:0-2154 GCA_043721635.1 Acidimicrobiales bacterium
TCGCGTCGAGTGCGATCGTCGCAACGTCCGATTTGTGGTGCCCGACCATCCCGGCTCACTCGATGGGTCGTTGGAGACGGCGTCGAGCGAACCAGATGCGTTGACCCTACGCCACGAGTCGCCCGGATGGCGGTTCTCGCGCCAACCAATTGCTTGGTACACGAGGCGAACGATGGTGGAGACGATGACGATGGCGGCTCCGAGTCCGTGCTCATTCGCCAGTGAGTCTCGTCGCCGTGGTGAAGAGCCCGTCGCCGCGAGGGACGAGTACGGGCCTACCTCGCGCGGGCCGTCTCGCTCCTTCAGGGTCGGCCGTTACGCTCCTCGTCGATCCACGCCGGTGCGTGGTGTCTCGCCCATTCCTCTCGAACCCGGCCGCCGAACATCGATCGCAGCGACGCCGGGTTGGCGAGCGCGAAGACCACGTGGCCGCTCACCATGGCGAAGGCGGCGAAGGCGAAGAGGTCGTGGGTGATCGTGGCCCCGTTTCGCCACGAGACCGGGAAGAAGCGAAACCACTGCAGGATGTAGCCGGTGACGAAGAGCACCAGGGTCGCCGAGAGCGTGAAGATCGCGTTGAACTTCTGGCCGGGATTGAACTTGTCGGCAGCCAGGGCCGAGCGCCCGAAGGTGCGCAGCCATCGGACCTCGGCCCGGGTCCAGGCTCCGATGCGCCGCCAGTCATCGCGCATCAGCCTTCCCCAGGGACCGACGAGGGAGATGGCGACGGGCAACGGGAGCGCCAGTCCGGTCCAGAGGTGGATCATCTGGATCGTGTGACGGGGGAACACGACGCCGAAGAAAGACCCGAAATAGAGCGGCAGCCCCGTGAACATCAGCGTCAGGAACAGAGCCGCGTTGAGCCAGTGCGCGGTGCGTTGGACGGCGTCGAAGCGCAGCACCGTGGTCGCCGACACCCGAGGACTGGCGGTCGTCGTCACGAGATCGTGGGGTTGGGGTTCGTCGCGCCGGTCGTCCCGTCGAGCCAGCCGTTGACGGGGTAGCCGTTCAACTCCCAGTAGCCCGGCTGAACGTGGTCGACGACACGGATGCCCGAGAGCCACTTCAGCGACTTGTAGCCGTACATCTGGGGCACCAGCAGCCGTACCGGTCCGCCGTGTTCGCGGGTCACTGGCGCGTGGTACATCTCGTAGGCGACGATGACGTCGGCGAGGTGGGCCTGGTCGATCGTCAGACTCTCGGAATCGGAGTGATCGTAGGAGTCGAAACTGACCGCCACCGCGCCAGGCTGGACGCCGGCGGACTTGAGCAGGTGGCTGAGCGCCACGCCGCGCCAGGGGACGTCGGGCACGCGCCACCCGGTCACGCACTGGAACGTCTTGACGAGATCGGTCGACGGCATCGACTTTAGGTCCGCCAGGTTAAGCGTCATCGGGCGCCCGACGAGGCCACTCACCTTCAGCCGGTAGCGCCGCGGGCTGATCGACGGGTACGAGCCGGTGATTGAGTAGATCCGGAAGCGGTCGCCACCGGGCAGGATCGAGGCCAGGCCCGAGCCGAGGTGCTGACCGACGAATTGCTGGGCCTCGGTCCCGAGAACCACGCCAGCGGCGCCCAGTGCCGTCAAGCCGAAGAAAATCCTGCGTCCTACGCGGATTCGCTCGGGCTTCGAGCTCGGTGCCTCGTTCACTGGACGGTCTCGCGCTCGAGCGACGTCGCCGACGAGTCGCGCCTCGGCCGGTTCGCCATCGACGAGTCGTTCGCGACGCCGGTCACGACGTCGCTCGGGTTCGGTCGGTCAATGACGCGGACCAGAAGGTAGGTCCGCGTCACTGACGGCGACTCGGACGTCTAGAGCTGACCGCGGACCGCGCCATGGGGGTGTTTCGCGTTCGAGACGACCAGGTAGTAGTGGTTCGGGTGCGCCAGGATCTCCGTCGCGAGCATGTGGGTGACCTTGAAACACGCAGGGTGCATTGCATTGTGGTTGATCTGGGCGACGTTGAGCATGGCGACGGACGGCCCGTCCTTACCTACGGCGCCCACGTTGATGTCGGCCGAGGAGACCATTCCGAGGCCGTGCTGCTGGAGTGCCGAGCAGACCTGGTTGTTGTCCGTGTTCAGCGTGATGGTGCCCTTGACGTAGTCCGTCATCATGGGCGAGCCCATGTGCTGGGTCACGTTATGTCCGAG
>JAYSQJ010000175.1:0-7225 GCA_043721635.1 Acidimicrobiales bacterium
CGTCGTCGCGCGCCGGCTCAGTCTTCCCTGGCCGGCAATCCCCGCGACGTCCCAGGCCGTCACGGATCCGGCTCAGACGTTGATCACGTCGAGCGCGCAGTGGGGAATTGAGCGCTGGTCGCTGGTGAAGGAGCCGGGCCTCGTGCACCTTGATGCACTGACGACCGCGTCGGCCACCTACTTCTCGAACGTTGGCACGGCCGGCCTCGTGGCATCGTCGACCCTCGCGTTGATCCGAGGTATCGGCATCGCGGCCGTCGCGGTGACGCCGTCGCCCCTGCCGGCGGTCGCCGGCGTTCTGCTGCTGCCACCGGTCACGTCAGTGCACTTGGGGGTGTCCGTGGTGAACATCGCCTACGCGACCCAACCAGTGACCCTGAGGGTCACCTTCACCTCGAACGTCGGCCCGGTGCAGCACCAGGTCCTCTCGGTGACACTCGGACCGCTGCAGTCCTACGCCTTCGTGCCGAGACTCCTCGCCACGCGGCCGAGCGAGCGAGGGACCTTGGTCATTTCGTTGACCGGTGCCGGGACCGCGCCGAGTATGACGAGGAGCCGTACGTACCAGGTGAAGATGTCGCCCTCGGGCAACGGTTGAGCCGGGGGGCCGACGCAGAGTTCGCATACGATGGTCTCGCCCGCAGAATGTTGAATCGAGGAACAGTGACAGAGTCCATTACCGTGACTGACAATCGCACCGGTGAGACTCGAGAGATTCCCATCGCGAACGGTGGAATCGCGGCCAGCGAGTTCTCCAAGGTCGTGCCCGGCGTCTGGTTCTACGACCCCGGCTTCATGGCGACCGCCGCGGCCCAGTCCGCGATCACGTACCTCGACGGCGATGCCGGCATCCTGCGCTACCGCGGCTACCCCATCGAGCAGCTCGCCGAGCAGTCGACGTACCTCGAAGTCGCCTACTTGTTGAACTTCGGCGAACTGCCCAACGCCGCCGAGTCCGCCGAGTGGGAGAAGGAGGTCACGCACCACACCTTCATCCACGAGAACGTGCGCAAGCGCTTCCTTGAGGGCTTCAACTACGACGCCCATCCCATGGGGATGCTGGTCTCGGCGGTCGCGGCGCTGTCGACCTACTACAAGGACGCCAAGGTCCTCGACGACCCCGAGACGCTGCACCGCCAGGTGGTTCGCCTCATCGCCAAGATGCCCACCCTCGCCGCCGCGGCCCACCGATTCTCGGTCGGCATGCCGTTCGTCTACCCGGACAACTCGCTCGGCTACAGCCAGAACTTCCTGTCGATGATGTGGAAGGTCGCTGAGCCTCGCTACGAACCGGACCCGATCCTCGCCCACGCGCTCGACGTGCTCTTCATCTTGCACGCCGACCACGAACAGAATTGCGGCACCACCGCCATGCGCGTCGTCGCCTCCTCGCACGGCGACCCCTACAGCGCCACCGCCGCCGCCACCGCCGCGCTCTACGGCCCGCGCCACGGCGGGGCCAACGAGGCCGTGCTGAAAATGCTGAACCGGATCGGCAACATCGACAACATCCCCGCCTTCATCGAAACCGTGAAGGCCGGCAAGACGAAGTTGGAGGGGTTCGGCCACCGCGTCTACAAGAACTTTGACCCGCGCGCGACCATCATCAAGAAGATCGCCGACGACGTCTTCACCGTCACCGGCAAGAACCCCCTGCTCGACATCGCGCTGAAGTTGGAGGAAATCGCCCTCGCCGACGACTACTTCATCTCACGCAAGCTCTACCCCAACGTCGACTTTTACTCCGGACTGATCTACCAGGCGATGGGCTTCCCCGTCGAGATGTTCACCGTGTTGTTCGCCATCCCGCGCACGTCGGGGTGGCTGGCGCACTACCAGGAGTTGCTGGACCAGGACCTGAAGATCGCCCGCCCGCGTCAGTTGTACATCGGCGCCGACGAGCGCGACTACGTACCAATGGCCCAGCGCGCGTAGCTACGTGTTGATCGCCTCGAGCAGTTGCGCCGCGTGGACGCTCGGGTGCTGGTAATAGTTGTCGAGCCGATCGGCGGGGGCGTTGCGGCCCGACCACGAGTGCTCGCCGTAGCGTTCGAGGTCGCTCTGCGTGATCGGGCCGAGTACGTCGAGTGAGCCGCTTCGTCCTAGCCCAGGGCCGCCGAGCCGATCAGCTCGGCGAGCAGGCGGCGCAGAGGCGGGCGTAGGACTGGGCCTCGGAGTCGGCGACGTGGTGGATGACCTGGCGCACTCCCGCCGCCCTCGAGGTGCCGGTCGATGTTCTCGTCGGCGGCGGCGGCCGCCTCGAGGAAGTGCGACGTCGCCGACTCGTAGTCCCCGAGCGATGGGGCGAGACTCAGGACGATTCACGCTCTTTGGCCGGGTCGACGATCCGGGTGAGTCCCTCTTGGACCATGGAGACCATGAGTTGGCCCGCCTGGTTGAAGAGGAAGCCTCGCGCGAGCCCCCGCCCCCCGTGCGCGATTGGCGAGTCGGTGTCGTAGAGCAGCCACTCGTCGGCGCGGACCTCACGATGGAACCACATGCAGTGGTCGAGGCTCGCGCCCATGAACGACCCGTTGTCCCAGCGGATCGAATGGGGGGCGAGGATGGCGTCGAAGAGACTCATGTCACTCGCGTAGGTGACCACGCAGGCGTGCAGCAGGGGGTCCTCGGGCAGCGTGCCGTCGGCCCGGATCCAGATCTGCTGGCGAGGCTCTTTGGCGCGCTTCGGGCTCCAGGGGACCTCGCCGATGAATCGCTGGTCGATGGGGTGCTGGCGGTTGTACCACTCGTCGACGTTGCCGAACTCCGTCTGGACGCGTTCGCGCAGTGTCCGGATCGTCTCGGGCCCGGGCACGCCGGGCATCTCGACCTGGTGCTCGATGCTCACTTCGTCGCTGTGGAAGCTGGCCTGCATGTTGTAGATGGCCCGGCCGTGCTGGATCGCGACCACGCGACGGGTCGTGAAGCTGCGCCCGTCGCGGATCCGGTCCACCTCGTAGAGGATCGGGGTGCGCGGGTCACCGGGGCGCAAGAAGTAGGAGTGCAGCGAGTGCACGCGGCCGTGGGCGACGGTCCGACCGGCCGCCATCAGCGCCTGGGCCGCCACCTGCCCGCCGAAAGTGCGCTGGCGCTCCTCCTCGGGATGCTCACCGCGGTAGGTGTTGACCTCGATGGTCTCGAGGTCCAATAGTTTGACGAGGAATTGGAGGGCTTCGGACATGCCCCCATTCTGACACCCGCCTCCGTGGGGAGGTTTTGGAGGTCGCGAACTAGTCTGCAAAGAATGATTATTCGTATTCGGTCCCTCCTGGCGTGGTCCAAGAGCCATGAGGGCAAGAAGATGATCCGGTTCACGATGGTGTCGGGCGTGTCCACCCTGACCTCGTTCACGGCGATCTCGCTCTTCTACGGGCTGAAGATCATTCCCGGCGTCATGTGGGCCACCCTGGCGGGCAACCTCGTCGCCTCGCTGCCCGCCTACCAGCTGAACCGCCGCTGGACCTGGGGCAAGCGCGGTCGGAGCCACTTCCGCAAGGAGATCATGCCGTTCTGGGCGATGACCTTGCTCGGCATCGGCGTGTCCCAGATCGGCGCGCTGTGGGCGCGCCACGAGGTCCACGCCCACCACTGGGCCCACCTGACCAACACCGCGCTCGTCTCGTTCACCAACCTGTTCAGCTTCGCGCTGTTCTGGTTCTTGAAGATGATGGTGTTCAACCGGATCTTCCGCGTGAACGACATCGAGGAGATCGACGAGCACCTCACGGCCGAGGAGACCGCGCAGTTCTAGTCGCGGAAGTTCGTGAATTGGAGGGGCACCGAGAGGTCCGCCTCCTTGAAGTACGCAATCGCCTTCTGCAGGTCGTCGCGTTGTTTGCCCGTGACGCGCACCTGATCGCCCTGGATCGACGAGCTGAGACTCTTGACGCCCATCTCCTTCACGAGCTTGTTGATCTGCTTGCCGACGTCCTGGGCGATCCCCGCCTTCAGCGACACCTTCTGGCGCGCCGCGCCATGACTGGCCTCTTCGACCTTGCCGGGGTCGAGCGACTTCAGCGAGACCGAGCGCTTCACCAGCTTCTCCTCGAGGAGCTGGTAGAGCGCGCGCAGGCGGTCCTCGGTCGACGCCGACAGCGTCAGCTCCTTGTCGCTGTACTCAATGGCGGCGTTGGTGTTCTTGAAGTCGAATCGGGTGTTGGCCTCGCGGTTCGCCTGGTCGACGGCGTTGCGGACCTCCTGGAGGTCGATCTCGGAGACGATGTCGAAAGTGGGCATGGACCGATGGTAGATGGTCGCCGTCGGTTGGATGTCGTCGACCCGGGACGGTAGGATTCACGACGGGCCGGTGCCCGAGTGGCCAAAGGGATCTGGCTGTAAACCAGACGGCTTAGCCTACGGGGGTTCAAATCCCTCCCGGCCCACCATGGCCAATCCAGCGAGCGCTGGATTGGCCACGCCCGAAATCGGGCGACGCGACTACGGTGGCACTGTTCAGGGGAGGATCGGCGTGAACCGACTGAGGTTGCTCGCGAACGCGGTTCGTCGCCACTACGAACGAGTCGCTGACCGCTTCGAGGCGGCTGTGCAGATCCTCGAGCACCGCTACACGCCCCTCGGGCGGTTCAGCCCGGGCCCGTTCGAGGGTTGGTCCTTCCTCTGGCAGCCCGCCATCCTCGGTTTCGTGGCGACGGTCCTGATCGTGTCGGGGTGCTCGTTCACCAACTCGCCCTTCAAGCTCAACATGGTCAACACCTGGTTCTTCGGCGAGCCGTCGGTCAACCAGTCCGGCACGCCGAGCGAGACCAAGTACATCCTCTCGGTCGTCCTCGTCTACGGCGGACTCCTGTTGCTGATGCGGGTGTGGCTGCGCCTCGCCGAGGTGATGAAGCTGCACCACGGCGCGTCGCTCAAGTCGCTGTGGTGGGTCCTTCTGCTCTGGGCCGGTCCGTTCATCGTCGCCCCACCGCTGTTCTCGCGCGACGTCTTCAGCTACGCGGCCCAGGGCGAGATGACGAGCCACCATATAAGTCCGTACCTCTTTGGACCCTTCACCCTGGGGTCCAGCCCCTACGTCAACCCGGTCGACCCGCTGTGGGGCAATACGCCCGCCCCCTACGGACCACTCTTCTTGTTCCTCGACGGCACGATCGACCGGATCACCCGCCACAACCAGTTGGCGACCGTCGTGGGCCTGCGCCTGCTCGAGACCCTCGCCGTCGTCCTGATTGGCTACGGCGTCGCGGTGCTCGCGCGGGGGCTCGGCCGCGACCCCGGCGAGGCCTTCGTCCTGGGTGCCATGAACCCGATCGTGCTGCTCACCCTGATCGGCGGCGCCCACAACGACGCGGTCATGGCGGGCCTGCTCGTGGTCGGGATCGCGCTGGCGGTCCAGCGACATCCGTACTGGGCCCTGCTCTTCTGCTCGCTCGCCACCGCGATCAAGGCGCCGGCGGTCGTGGGACTGGCCTACGTCGCCTGGACGTGGCTCGGGCCGAGGGCCACGTTGAAGCAGCGTCTCAGACCGTTCCTCGTCGGCGCCGCGGTGGCCGCCGCGACGCTCGGTGCATCGACGCTGCTCGCCGGCTTCGGCTTCGGGTGGGTCAAGAACCTGCTCTCGAACGGCACCGTACGCTCGTGGGCCGCCCCGGCGACGGCCATCGGGATGGCGGTCGGGAACCTCCTGCACCAGGTCGGTTTGGAGTCCGTGTCGGTCACCACCGTGCTCTCGGTGACGCGATTCCTCGGTCTCGTGACGGCGACCGGATTCGCGCTCTGGCTGCTCTGGCACGCCGAACGGCGCGGCTGGGTGCGCTCGCTCGGGCTCTCGCTGGTGCTCATCGTCGAGTTGGGCCCCGTCGTCCAGCCGTGGTACCTGGCGTGGGGGCTGATGCTGCTCGCGGCCAGCTACCAGGGGCGCGAGCACTTCTGGCTCCTGGCGCTCTCGATCACCGGTCCGTTCATCGGGATCCCCGGTGGGCGGGCGCTGCTGGACGGTCTCGTGCACAGCAATCCGCTCCTGATCGCGACCGCGGTCGCGGTCCTCGGCGGGCTGCTCCTCGTGCCGATGGGTCGTTGGACCCAGTGGTCGTGGCCCGAGAAGCAGTTCGAGATGGCGCCTAGCGGCGATTGATCGGGATCACGTACTGGTACTCGACGACGTCGAGCCACTGCCCGTGCTTGCGCCCGACCTCGATCTCGGTCCCGACCAGGGTGAATCCGCACTTCTCGTGCAGCCGGATCGATCCGTCGTTCTCTCCAACGATCCGCGCGATCAAGGAGTGGAAGCCCGATTCACCCGCGGTGGCGACCAGTTGGCGCAGTAGCCGCTCGCCGACGCCGCGGCCCCGAGCCCGGCGGTGCACGTAGACCGAGTTCTCGACGGTCGTGGCGTAGGCGGGGCGATCGCGGAAGGGCGAGACGAGGGCGAAACCAAGGATCCGCTCGCCGCGGGCACCGACCTCGCCGACCTCGTCGTCCTCGTTGACGGCCACGAGGCAGGGGTGGGTCGCCAAATGGGCGCCGATCCACGTCTCTTGCTGGGCGAGGGTCCGCGGGATCAGGTCGAAGCTGACCGTCGTCTCGATAACCTCGGGGTTGTAGATGCTCATAAGCGCCGGTGCGTCGGCCAGTTCCACCAGGCGGGTCCTCATGAGCGTCAAGGGTACCGCCGCCGGTTGGAATGACCGGCCAAAGGCAGAGTACAATTCACCCCCGCGCCTATTTTGACGTGAAAGCCCTCTTAGCTCAGTGGTAGAGCACTTCCATGGTAAGGAAGGGGTCGTCGGTTCAATCCCGACAGAGGGCTCGCCAGGCGGCGTAGCTCAGGTGGTTAGAGCACACGGCTCATAATCGTGGTGTCGCGGGTTCGACTCCCGCCGCCGCTACCAGGCAGGACCCGATGGTCCACGAAGTGCAGCATGACAAGAGGAGAGAACGATGGCGAAGAACGAGAAGCGGGTCCAGGTCATCCTGGCCTGCGAGGCGTGCAAGCGGCGCAACTACATCACGATGAAGAACAAGGTCAACGACCGAGAGCGCATCGAGATGTCCAAGTACTGCCAGTGGGAGCGCAAGCACACATTGCACAAGGAGACCCGTTAGGGGACATCCCCCGGCGAGGGTGGTAAGATTTACCTTCCTTGCGGCCACCCCTGAAGTTCGAGGGACTGGCCCAAAGGGCAGTGGCTCAATTGGTAGAGCACCGGTCTCCAAAACCGGTGGTTGGGGGTTCGAGTCCCTCCTGCCCTGCTCGAAGAGTTTTTTG
>JAYSQJ010000176.1:0-9154 GCA_043721635.1 Acidimicrobiales bacterium
ATTATGGGAGTCATCGTCACCTTCGTGCTGACCATCGGACTTGGAGCTCTGATCACGACCGCCGTCCGCAGCCACTACAACGAGATGGACCCGCTGCGCAAGCTCACGTTCGATCCCGTCTCCACGAGCCTGGGCGGCACGCTCTTCGCCCAGTTCGCGGTCGGAGTCATCGGCGCGCTGTTCATTACCAGTGAGTACTCCTCGGGCTCGATCCGCTCGACGCTCGCCGCGGTGCCCCACCGCGCCCAGCTGGCGCTCAGCAAGCTCATCGTGCTCTTCGTCTCGTTGCTCGTCGTATGCGAGGTGGCCTGCTTCATCACCTTCCAACTCGGCCAGGCGATCTTCTCGGGTGTCGTTCCGACGGCGTCACTGGGCAGCGCAGCGGTGCTGCGCTCGGTCCTGTTCGCCGGGATCTACTTGACGCTGCTCTCGATCATCGGCTACTCGCTGGGACTGATCCTGCGCCAGAGCGCGGCGAGCATCAGCGTCTTCACCTCGCTGTTGTTGATCCTGCCGATTGTGCTCTTCCTGTTGCCCCAGAGCTGGCAGAACCACGTCGCGAAGTTCGAGCCGTCCGCCCTCGGTCAGTCGATGATGTCGCCGACCACGGCGGTCAACAGCTTCGGCGCGGTAACGGCCCTCCTAATCCTCGTCCTCTACGTGGTGATCGTCTTTGGCGTCGGCGTGACGCTGCTCCGCCGCCGTGACGCCGGAGCAGGCCAGTAACCACGTCCCGTAGGGTGGCGCCATGGAACTGACTCACGCCCTGCGCGCCACCGGCTCCGTGCGTGAGTTCACCGATCGACCCATCACCGACGACGTGCTCTGGGCGATCCTCGACGACGCCCGCTTCGCCCCCTCGGGCGGCAATCGCCAGGCGTGGCACGTGATCATCGTCCGGGACCCGGGGCGACGCAGAACGCTGCGCGACCTGTACCTCGACGCCTGGCACGACTACGTCGCCCATCGTCTGGCCGGTCTGACCCCCTTCTCGCCCCTCGCCACCGAGGCCGACCGCGCCGCGGTCGCTGCGCAGCGCGACGCGGCCTTGGCCCTCTCACAACCCGACGGCTTCCCGGAGTCGCTGGACCGGGTGCCGGTCATGCTGGTGATTCTGGCCGACCTCACGGCATTGGCGGCGACCGATCGCGACCTCGACCGCTACCAGATCGCCGGCGGCGCGTCAATCTACCCGTTCGTCTGGAACCTCCTGCTCGCCGCGCACGAACGCGGAGTGGGCGGCGTGATGACCACGGTCGCCATCCGCAACGAGAGCGGGGTGCTGAACGCGCTCGAGGTCCCGCCGAACTTCGCCGTCGCCTCGATCGTGGCACTCGGCTATCCCGCCAAAACAGTCACGAAGCTGACGCGGCGGGCCGTGGGCGACTTCACGACAGTGGATGTCTTCGTCGGAGCACCCTTCGGTGCCGACTGACGTGACGGCTACAGGACCTTGGAGAGGAAGCCCTTTAGCCGGTCCGACGACGGCGACGACAGGACGACGCGGGGATCGCCCGACTCTTCGATGACGCCGCCGTCAAGGAAGTAGAGCGTATTGGCGACCTCCCGGGCGAAGTTCATCTCGTGGGTCACGACGATCATGGTCATGCCGGTCTTGGCGAGGTCCTTCATCACGTCGAGGACCTCGCCGACCAGCTCAGGGTCCAGGGCCGACGTGGGCTCGTCGAAGAGCATCAACTTCGGCTCCATCGCGAGGGCTCGCGCGATGGCGACGCGCTGCTGCTGGCCACCGGAGAGCTGGGCCGGATAGTGCTTCTCCTTGTTCTCGAGGCCCACTCGAGCGAGGAGCTGGCGGGCTTTTGCCCGGGCAACTTCGACCTCGACCCCCTTCACCTTGATCTGGCCGACGGTGATGTTGTCGAGAACCGTCAAGTGCTGGAAGAGGTTGAAACGCTGGAAGACCATGCCAATCTGCGCACGCTCGCCGCAGATCTGCTTGTCGTTGAGCTCGTAGAGCTTGCCCCCGCGAGCCACGTAGCCGACGAGTTCGCCGTCGACGCGCAACTCGCCGGCGTCGTGCTTCTCGAGATGATTGATGCAGCGCAGCAGCGTGCTCTTGCCAGAACCTGATGGGCCGATCAAACACGTCACCTCCCCACGGGCCACGTTGAGGTCGACGCCCTTCAGCACCACGACGCCGCCGTAATGCTTGTGGACACCGCGCGCCTCCACCATGGGCGTCGAGGTCGAAGTGCTCATGCGCGCACCTCCTTGGGAACACGAACCGTGCGGAACTTCGCGAGCACTCCCTTTACGTCGTGGCGCAGGCGCGCGATCGGCGTGGGAGGCGGCGTGCGTAGCGCTCCGCGAGCGAATCGCCGCTCGAGGTAGAACTGACCGATCGACAGGATCGTCGTGATGATCAAGTACCAGAGGCTCGCGACAATCAACAAAGGGGTGTTCTTGAAGTTCGCCGCCGATATGTTCGACGTCGCGCCGAAGAGGTCGACGACGCTGACGGCGCCGACGAGCGACGTTGTCTTCAGCATCGAAATCAACTCATTGCCCGTCGGCGGGATGATGACGCGCATCGCCTGGGGCAGTACCACGAGGCGGAGCGTCTGACCCCGCGTCATGCCGAGTGAGCTCGCGGCCTCGGTCTGGCCCTCGTCTACGGCGAGCAGCCCCGATCGCGCGATCTCGGACATGTAGGCGCCCTCGTTGAGTCCGAGGGCCACACAGGCTGAGATGAAGGCCGGAAGCAAGGAGTTCGGGTTCAAGTGGACGAACGCGATGCTCGTGAATGGCACACCGATGGTCAGCCCAGGGGGAGTTGGGAAGATTGTCGAGATGTAGAACCAGAAGAACAGTTGGACGTAAACCGGGGTACCACGGAAGAACCAGGTGTAGGACCAGGCCGTCGATGAGAGCAGCCGGTTCGGCGAGAGGCGCATTACCGCGAGGACGACGCCGATCACGATGCCTAGGGTCATCGCAATGAGCGTCAACTCAACCGTGATCAACAGTCCGTGCAAGACGTCAGAGGTGGTGAAGTATTGACCAACGACGTCCCAACCGAATCGCCACACCATGAGGGGGTGACACGTTCGTGTCGCGTTAACCGCCCGACAAACCGTCTGACCCGTTGGCGACGGCACCTTCGAGAGCAGGGTGTGGACCAGCATCGCGAGCAGGACCAGAGCGACGAGACTGGCAACCCACTGCCCGTAATGACGAACGGGGACGACCTTGGTGGCGTCGTCCCCGTTCGAAGTCATGCGTTTCGTTCTACTACATACTGGCTAGGAGATCGCTCCGTTCAGTACGACCTTGCTGGCCGACACCGCTCCCGAGGTGACGCCCCACTTCGAGAGGATCACTCCGTAGGTGCCATTGGCGATCATGACCTTAAAGGCGACCTGAATGGCCTTTGCGAGCCCTTTACCGGCAGCGGTCTTCGGGGTGGCGATGCCGTACGGCGCGACGTTGACCGCGCTGCCAGCGAGCTTGAAGGTTCCCTGGGCGAGCGAGACGATGTAGCCGGCAATCTGACTGTCGACGAAGCCGACGTCGGCTCGGCCCGCGAGGACCGCGGAGTTGGCCTCAGTCTGGGTCGTGAACGCCGTTATCTTGATCTTCTTACCGACCGGACAGGTCTTGGAGGTCGCCTGCGCGTCGGACTGTTCGACGGTGCCGGTCTCCACCGCTACCTTCAGACCACAGAGACTCATTAATCCGGTGAACTTCACCGTCGACGAGGTCTTCGCGTAGACGCCCTCTCCGGCGGTGAAGTAGTCCACGAAGTTGACCTGCTTCTCACGCGCCTTGGTGTCGGTGAACGAGGAGTTGCCAATCTGGTACTTCCCGCCCTGGATGCCGCCCAGGATGCCGCCAAAGGTAACGTTGTTCTCCTTCACCTTTATGCCGAGGGTCTTGGCGATCGCCTTGATGATGTCTACGTTCCAACCGACGACATTGGTGCCGCTCATCGACTCGTCCGGCGGGTACGTGGCGTCGGTGGCGACCTGCAACACCATGTGCTTGTACGAGGCCGGCACGAGCGCGGCGGCTGCTGCGTTGTAGGTCCCACTGGTCGTGGCGGCGCCTGCGGTCATGCTGGTGGCCAGCACCAGTGAGGCGACGCCTGTCGTGACGAGTGCCAGACGCACTCGATGATTGCGCTGCATGAAATCTCCCTAACCTTTTAATTTCGCCGAGGTTGGCGTATGGCTTCCATTGATACCAGATATCTCGAAACAATGGCACGCAGGCCACGAATGGCGGTCCTAGGTCTCCGAGACGAGGTCGGCGACCGGCTGCGCACGCCCGGCCGGCAGGTAGAAAAAGACGACCAGCGCGACCGCGAGCGCCGTCGCCGCGGCCACGAGGCAGCCCCGATGGAGGCCCTCCATGAAGGCGTCCGTGACCTTTTTGTCGAGCGCTGGTCGCAGAGCAGCGGGGAGGTGCGCGACGGTCGCCTGGGCGGCCTGCATCGAGGCTTGGGCCACGTTCAACTGCGCGAGCGTGAGACCGTGAGCCCGAAAAGGCGCGAAGGCGTGGCGGATGCCCGGACCGAAGAGCGACGCGAAGACCGAACCGATGACCGCGACGCCCATCGTGCCGCCCAACTCCCGCGTCATCTCGTTCCCGGCCGCGCCGCCACCGATCTGCTCGGGCGCGAGCGTCTCCATCGTGGCGGCGACCGAGGGTGCGTTGACGAGCGAGAAGCCGATCGCGAGGGTGACCATTGAGCCGACAATCGGGCCAACGTACGAGGCGTTCGCGGCGATCGTCGCCATCCACCACAGCGCAGTCGCGGTGATGACGAGGCCGAGCGCGACCACGTAACGGGTCCCCAGCCGAAGTGCCGCAAGCACCCCCAGCGGCGTAGTCACCATGACGGCGACGGCGAAGGGCAGCGTGTGCACGCCGGCCGACAGCGCCGAGTAGCCCCGCACCATCTGGAAGTACTGCGTGACGAGGAAGATGAAGCCGAACAGGCAGAAGAAGTTCGTGGCGATCGCTCCGGCGCCCGCCGAGAAGGTGCGATTCGAGAAGATCCGCACGTCGAGTAGTGGGCCGTCGCGACGGAGCTCGTAGTGGGTGAAGGCGAACAAGACGAGCGCGGACAACGCGAACAGGCCCAGGATCGACCCCGAGAGCCAGCCCCACGACGGGCCCTCGATGATCGCGAGCACCAGCGCCGTGACGCCGACCGTTCCCAGGAGCAGGCCGACCAGATCGAGGGGGCGGCGCAGGGGGCTGCGCGATTCGGGCACGACCCACGCGATCGCGCCGATGCCGACGAGGACGAGGGGCACGTTGACCAGGAAGATTGAACCGTACCAGAAGTGAGTAATCAGCGCACCGCCGGCGATTGGGCCCAGTGCGATCGCGACGCCGGTGGTGGCCCCCCACACGCCGAAGGCCTTGGCCCGCTCGCTCGTGTCATCGAAAACGACCGTGAGGGTCGAGAGCGTCGCTGGGAAGATGAACGCCGCGGCGCCGCCCATGAGGGCCCGTGCAATCAATAAGGTCTGCACGTTGTGCGAGAAGGCGGCGAGCAGGGAAAACGCCGCAAAGGCGGCCAGCCCGAGCTGCATCACGCGCTTTCGACCGTGCCGGTCCGACATCCCCCCGCCGGCGAGCAACAGCCCCGCGAAGGGCAGCGAGTAGCCGTCGACGATCCACTGCAGCGACGAGTTCGACGCGTGGAGTTCGCGTGAGAGCGTGGGCAGCGCCACATTGACGATCGTGTTGTCGACGACCACGAGGAAAACCGCGATGCACAGCACGAACAGCACTAACCATCGGCGCTCACGTGAAAACGTCGGCACTACCACCCCCTCCCCCAAAAAAAAGACAACGTTCTATACTACTTATCAAGCGATAATTCGGCCTATCCGAACACTTTATAGGGAGTCGACCCACCCATTAGGCATTCGTCGGGCCGACGGAGGTGGGCGTCACCTCCTTCGGATCAATGGAACCCGTCGGTCGCTGACCTAGACGGAGGTAGCGCCGACGCGGTTCGTTGAGAAGCCCGCCGGCCAGCGCCCGGGCCGCGTGGGCCGCAGCAGCATGTCGGTCAACTCACGCCGCAGGTGCTCTTGGCGCCAGACCAACTGCTCTTGGGCGGCGCGGACAATGCGCTCCGCGTCGCGGCATTCGCTGCGCCACGTCGGATCCTCGACCAGGTCGTAACACTTGAACGAACCATCGGCGAACTGGACGTAGCCGAACTCGTCGCTCAACGAGACCGCCAGGTTCTGGCGCGAGAGCGTGCGGTCGCGCGGCCAATTGGCACTGCGGCTCGCGATGAAGTACTCGCGATAGTCCCACTCGTAGTGGGCGGCGCTGCGCCACGGAGCGGCGCGGTCGGCGAATAGGGGTGCGAGCGAGCGACCGTCGCACTGCACCGGCTCGTCGAGGGAAAGCGCGTCGGCGAGCGTGGGGAGCAAGTCGACGTTCTCCGTGAACTGCGTCACCACATCGCCGCTGAAGCCGTCGCGGGGGTCCCGCCACAGCCCGAGCACGTGGTAGCTCTGGGGGAAGAAGCCGAGCTTCTCGATCAGTCCGTGGTCGCCCAGCTGCTCGCCGTGGTCCGAGGTCACCACGACCAGGGTCTGGTCCCATTCGCCGCGTTCCTCGATCGCGCGAACAACTCTGGCGAGTTGGGCGTCGACCTCACTGATCATTCCGTAGTACTGGGCGCGCAGCGCCCGAATCTGGTCGGGCTCGGTGGGCGCGGCGCTGGCCGCCACCGAGAGCGCAATCTCGTGCACCGGGTGGCGCTGCTCAGACGCGACCGGCGATATCGGCAGGCCGACGTCGGCCGGGTCGTACATCGAGGCGAACTCCCCCGCGGCGGCGTAGGGCGGATGAGGTCGCAGGTAGCTGAGGTGGGCAAACCAACCGCTCCCCTGGCGCACGAGCCACTCCTCGAAGCGGGTCGTCAGGAAGGCACTCAGTGACATGTCCGCGGGCCGGTCCGGTTCACCACGCAGGGCCGGGGCCCAGCCACTCGGCACGTCGTAGCCGTGAGCACGAAGGTGCTGGATCCAGCCCGCTTGGCTCTCGGGCAGGTACAGACCGACCGAGAAGCCCGGCAGGACGCCGTCGTAGCTGTCGAGGCGCGGGTCGTCGAAGCCCTGAGCGCCGTGGGGATCGAGTCCCTGGTCGGTGTAGCCAAAGAGGGTCGGGTCGAAGCCGGCGCGCCGTGCGACGAAGGCGATGTTGTCCAAGCCCGTCGCCAGCGGCGTGCCATTGGCGACCACGCGGTTGTTCATCTGGTACGTGCCGGTGTAGAGCGCCGCGCGACCCGGCGCGCACGGCGCCGACTGCGAGAAGTGACGGGCCAGCCGCACCCCCTCCGCGGCGATCCGGTCGAGCGTGGGGGTCTGGACCAGAGGGTGGCCGGCCGCGCCAAAGGTGTCGCCCCGGAACTGGTCGAGCGTGATGAACAGGACGTTCACGAGGAGGCGTGCTCCACGTAGCGGTGCATGTGCGCCGCCAGGTCGTCGACAATCTCGAGCGCCTCGGGCACGAGTTCCCCGAGGCGAAGGAATCCGTGGACCATGCCCTCGGCCTCCAACAACTCGACCGGGACGGCGAAGTGCTCCAGCAGCCCGGCGTACGCGACACCCTCGTCACGCAGGGGGTCGCACTGGGCGACCACCACAATCGCGGCCGGCGCACCGGCGAGGTCGGCGGACATGAGCGGACTGACGCGCGGGTCGGTGTGGTCGCTCCATTCGCTCAGGTACAGCCCGTAGTCGTAGCGCAGGTGGTCGATATCGAGCATGTGACCCTCACCGAACTGGTGGACCGAGTCGGTGAAGAGCTCGGGACCGAGCGTCGGGTAGATCACCACCTGGGCGGCAATGCCAAGGTCCTCGCGGCGAGTGAGCGCACACGCCACGGTCGCGATCGTGGCGCCCGCGGAGTCGCCCATGACGATCAGCTTGGCCGCTGGATCGTCGAAGTCGCCGACGCGTCGCGCGACGAGGCGCAGCACGTCGACGGCGTCGTTGATGGAGGCCGGGAACGGATGCTCGGGCGCCAGTCGGTACTCTACGGATAAGAAGCGCATCCTCGTGTCGGCCGAGAGTCGTCGACAGAGGCCGTCGTGAGTCTCGAGATCGCCTAAAACGAATCCTCCGCCGTGGAAGTAAATAACCAGCGCCTTGCTCTCGTCGCTGACGGGCACGTAGAGGCGGGCGTTCAGAGTCCGATCGGGAAGTTCCAGTTGAACGTTGTGCACCGATTCCACCGTCGCTCCGACCCCACTGACGGCGTCGGAGAGTTGACGGTAGTCGGCCCGACGGTCCAGGAGGGTTCGCGTGGAGGGATGCTGACCGGGCGCCTCGCGCACCGCGCGAACGAACGGCTCCAGCGCCGGGTGGACCATGGCTACCTCCTTGGCCCGACACTATTCGTTCGGCGCTGGCGCCAGACCAGACGCCACGTCGTTGCGGTGCGCTCGATTGGCGGCGCTGGAGAGTACGTTCAAGCGTGCGGACGTCCTTGGATGGGCCGAACCGAGGTGACGGTCGTGCAGTTCCGTTCGGTTTTTAGTATCTGGTTACTCGTAAGACCCCATACTTCATGACCAATTGGCGAGGACTATTGGCGGGGAAGGCCCGAGTTGAGGACCTACATCATCGAGGAGAAGCGGGCGGGTCTGCACGGATAGAGTGACTTCCTCTGATTGGGCGGCACGGGCGTCACCATCGCCCAGGGTCTGCTGCAAGTGTGGAACGACCGCCACGAGGGTGCGCTCGCGCTCCGTACGGTCACCAGCAACCCGATGGAGCGCGTCGTGTCGTGCAAGGACGAGGCGACCACCGTCCACGCCCTCTTCGCCTCCCGCCCGACGGACGTCGCCTCATTCGAACATCAGATGGGGCAGTGGACCTTCGCCGACGGCTCAGTCGGTGAATTCCGAGCGAGCCAACTCCTTGCGACGGCGCGCCCAGAACCGCTCGACCCGCTTCATTTCGTCGGGCCATCCCTGACGGGCTTCGCGTCCAGCCGTGACGTGGAACTTCACCAGATCGCTAAGGGGCTTCTTCAACTTCGCCTCGACGTCGATCAGGTCGGCGAGCCACGCGGACGCGACGGTCGCGTCGTGGACGGCACCCAGTTTCGTCTGCAGGGTTTCGGCCGCGCGGGCCAGTCGGATGGCCGGCTT
>JAYSQJ010000177.1:0-3589 GCA_043721635.1 Acidimicrobiales bacterium
GCGTAGTGACGAAGTGCGAACGAGAGAGAGAGATGAACCGCGAACAAAAGCGCATGTTGCAGCGACAGGGACAAGTGGGTGCCGACGGCACCCCCGAGCCGCGCCGCGCCGCGCCGCAGGACGTCCAGCGTCGTCGCAGCCAGCGCACCGGTCCCTCGCAGTTCGTGCGCGAGATCCGCGAGGAGATGCGCCAGGTCGCCTGGCCCACCCGTCCCGAGGTCATCAACTACACGTCCATCGTCTTCTTCGTCCTCGTCTTCATGACCGCCTTGATCTTCGGGCTCGGCTACGAGTTCTCGAAGTTCGTCACGTTCCTCTTCCAGAAGTAAGGCAATCATGAGCGACATCGAGACCCCCGTGAACGAAGCACTCGAAGCAGTCCCCGGCGACGACGAGATCCTCGACGTCACCATCATCGAGGACGGGCTCGAAGAGGAGCCGATCGCCGAGAGCGCTTACGACCTACCCGGTCGCTGGTACATCGTGCACACCTTCGCCGGTCACGAGCAGAAGGTCATCGGCGCGCTGAACAACATCATCAAGAGTCGCGAGTTGAGCGACCAGATCTACCAGATCTACCTGCCCGAAGAGGACGTGACCGAGTTCAAGTCCGGCAAGAAGGTCACCGTCTCCAAGCGGATGTTCCCGAGCTACCTCCTCATCCGCTGCGAGCCCGATCCCGAGATCTTCTACGTCATCGGCTCGACGCCCGGAGTCACCGGCTTCGTCGGCGCGGAGAAGACCCGCCCGACGGCGCTGACCCGTCGCGAGGTCGACAACATCATCCGGCCCCACGTCGAGGGCGTGGAGCAGCCGACCGCGAAACGGCGCATGCCCACCCACGAGTTCGAGGTCAACGACACGGTGCAGATCAAGACCGGTCCCTTCGCGACGTTCTCGGGCCACGTGGCCGAGATCAACGAGGACCAGTTGAAGGTCAAGGTGCTGGTCGACATCTTCGGACGTGAGACTCCGGTGGAGCTCGACTTCACCCAGGTCACGAAGCTCTAGAGAACGGTGTAAGGAGAAGGCCATGGCCAAGAAGGTTGTCGCAGTAGTAAAGATCCAGCTCGAGGCGGGCGGGGCCACCCCCGCGCCGCCGGTCGGCACCGCCCTCGGGCCGCACGGCATCCAGACGATGGAGTTCTGCAAGCAGTACAACGCGGCCACCGAGTCGATGAGGGGCACCGTCATCCCGGTGGACATCTCGATCTACGAGGACCGCTCGTTCACGTTCATCCTGAAGACCCCGCCGACGCCGGTGCTGCTGCGCCAGGCCGCCGGCATCGCCAAGGGGGCGCACCTCGCCGGTCGAGAGACCGTCGCGAGCGTGACGATGGACCAGATCGAAGAGATCGCCAAGACCAAGTTGAAGGACCTGAACACCGATGACGTCGAAAGGGCCAAGCTCCAGATCGCGGGCACGGCCCGTTCGATGGGCATCACGGTGGCGGGCTAGGAGAGAATATGAAGCACGGTAAGAACTACAAGAACTCGCTCGCCCAGGTCGACCGCGAGGAGCTCCTCACGATCAACGAGGCGCTCGACAAGGTGAAGGGCATCTCGACGGCGAAGTTCGACGAGACCGTCGAGCTCGCGATTCGGCTCGGCGTCGACCCGCGCAAGGCCGAGCAGATCGTGCGCGGCACGCTCTCGCTTCCGGCCGGCACCGGCAAGACCAACCGCGTGGCCGTCTTCGCCGCCGGCGAGGCGGCCCAGGCGGCCCGTGACGCGGGCGCCGACGTCGTCGGCGCCGAGGACCTGGTCGCCAAGGTCGCGGCCGGATTCCTCGACTTCGACGTCGCGATCGCCACGCCGGACCTCATGGGTCAAGTCGGTGGGCTCGGGCGCGTGCTCGGACCGCGCGGACTGATGCCCAACCCCAAGACGGGCACCGTCACGATGGACGTCGCCAAGGCCGTCACCGAGTTCAAGGGTGGCCGCGTCGAATACCGCACCGACAAGATCGGCAACATCCAACTGCGCGTGGGCAAGGTCAGCTTCAGCCGCGAGGACCTGGCGCGCAACGTGCAGGCCGTGATCGACGAGATCGTCCGCGTGAAGCCGGCCAGCGCCAAGGGCCGCTACCTGATGAGCGTGACCGTCTCTTCGACGATGGGACCGGGCGTCAAGATCGACCCGACCCGCACCAAGGAGACCGACGAGGTCCTCGCCTCGGCCTGACGTTTTGACGGGCTCGGCGTCGCCTCGCTACGATTGAAGTCCGCACGAAACCTGTGCCACAGATTTAGAAGAACGCCGAAGACATCCGGTGGGGGTTCCCCATAAGTGACCGAAGGGTCCGCCTGACGAGGAGTTCGGGTCTCGCTGAGACTCGTTCGCTTGGATGTCCCGGCCCGTACCGGGCGGCATCCGGTGAAGGAGACAGCATGAGCAAGGTTCGCCCCGATAAGGTCGCCACCGTCGACGAGGTCAAGTCCAAGGTCGCCGGCACCTCGACGGCCGTCGTGACCGAGTACCGCGGCATGACCGTCGCCCAGATCTCCAACTTGCGCCGCCAGCTGCGCGCCCTCGGTGCCGACTACAAGGTTTTCAAGAACACCCTCGTGCGCCGGGCGATCGCCGGCACGCAGGTGGAGCCAATGGGCGAGTTCCTCGTCGGGCCGACCGCCATTGCCTTCGTCGACGGCGACGTCTCGGCCGTCGCCAAGGCGCTGCGCGACTTCGCGCGCGAGACCCCCAAGCTGATCATCAAGGGCGGCGTCACTGACGGCAAGCTGCTCTCCAAGGGCGATCTCTCGGCCCTCGCCGACCTGCCGAGCCGCGACGTGCTGCTGGCGCGCATGGCCGGCCTGCTCGCCTCGCCGCTGCGCACGATGGCCGGCCTCTTGAAGGCCGTCCCCCAGAACCTCGCCTACGGCCTCTCGGCCCTGATCGACAGCAAGGGTGGCCCCGTCGCCGTCGCTGACGTGAAGCTCGACGAGGTCGCCGAGACTCCGGCCGGGGTCGAGGAAGCTGCCCCGGCAGCGAGCGACGACGCCGCGGCACCCGTCGCGGAGGTCGAGGTCGAGAGCGAGGCCCCCGTCGCGGAGGTCGAGGCCGAAACCACCGAGGCGCCCGCAGAGGTCGTCGCCGGCGAACCGGCCGAATAGTCCCATCAACGCTGTACCGAAACGAAGGAAAGAAGGGAATCACCATGGCTGCAACCCTCACCAAGGAGCAGATCCTCGACGGCATCGCTGAGCTGACCGTCATCGAGCTGAGCGAACTGCTGAAGGAGTTCGAAGAGAAGTTCGGCGTGACCGCCGCGGCCCCCGCGGCTGTTGCGGCGGCGCCGGTCGCCGGCGGCGGCGACGACGTCGTCGTCGAGGAGAAGAGCGATTACGACGTCATCCTGACGGCCGGCGGCGACAAGAAGATCCAGGTGATCAAGGAAGTGCGTGCACTCACCAGCCTGGGCCTGAAGGAAGCCAAGGACCTCGTCGACGGCGCCCCCAAGCCCGTCCTGGAGAAGGTCTCGAAGGCCGACGCCGACAAGGCCAAGGCCTCCCTCGAGGCCGCCGGCGCCACGGTGGAAGTCAAGTAGTTCCTTCATCTTTGGCGCGTCACCCCGGCCGCAGTCGACCGG
>JAYSQJ010000178.1:0-9697 GCA_043721635.1 Acidimicrobiales bacterium
CCATTCAACTCGGTGACGATCGAGGCCTTTACCTTCATGGACTCCCCCAGAATTCAGCGCGGACGAATCGACCCGCGAGTTCACTCTACTGACGGGTAACCAGTCGACGCGAACGGTCGATCACATCTGCTCGGGCGCGTCAATCCCGAGGACCGACAGCCCCAAGTTCAGCGTCCGCGCGGTCAGGTCGCAGAGCGCGAGGCGCTCGTCGCGCAGCGCCCCCTCCGACGACAGCACCGGGCAGGCGTCGTAGAAGGCCGTGAATCGTTGGGCCAGGTCGAACAGGTAGACGCAGAGCCGGTGGGGCTGCAGGGTGGCGAAGGACATCGCGAAGGCCTCGGGGAACGCGAGCAGTCCCAGGGCGAGGTGGCGCTCCTCGGTGACGTCGAGCGCGAAAGAGAACGGCGCCGGCTCCCACGGCCGACCGAGCCGACGGAAGATCGAGCGCAGCCGGGCGTGCGCGTACTGCAGGTACGGTCCGGTGTCGCCCTCGAAGGCGATCATCCGGTCGAGGTCGAAGACGTAGTCGTGCTGGCGCTCGGTCGAGAGGTCGGCGTACTTGATGGCGGCGCGCGCGATCTGCGTGGCGAGGTGGCGCTTCGCGTCCTCGTCGAGATTGCTGTCGCGCACGCTGAGCGACGCGCTCGCACGCTCGATCGCCTCATCGAGCAGCGCGACGAGCTTGACGGTCTCGCCACCGCGGGACTTGAACATCTTGCGGTCCGGCCCCAGCACGTTGCCGAAGGTCACGTGCTCGCAGCGCACTGACTGGGGCAACCAGCCAGCGAGGCGCGCCACGGCGTAGACCATCTCGAGGTGCTGGGCCTGGGGGGTCCCCACGACGTACAGCATCTCGTCGGCGTGCAGGGTGCCGACGCGGTCGCGCACGGCCGCGAGGTCGCTCGCGGCGTAGCCGTACCCCTCGTCGCGCTTCTGGACGATGAGTGGCAACGGCTCGCCGTCGCGGTTCGTGAAGCCCGGGGGGAAAACGCACAGCGCACCGCCGCTCTCGACGAGCAGTCCCAGTGCGCCGAGGTCGCGGACCACGTCGTCGAGCATGTCGTTGTAGTACGACTCGCCCACGATGTCGGCGACCGTGAGCGTGATGTCCAGCTTCGAATAGATCAGATCGAAGTAGGCGATCGACTCGTCGACGAGGATTCGCCAGAGTCGTCGGGTCTCGGCGTCGCCCGACTGCAGCAGGACGACGCGCGCCCGGCTGCGCTTTTTGAACGAGTCGTCGGCGTCGAACTTGACCCTCGCCGAGCGGTAGAAGCCGTCGAGGTCGCCAATGGAGAGTGACGCGACCGCCTCGTCCTCGCCGAGGTCCAAGAGGTGCTCGATGAGCATGCCGAAGGGCGTGCCCCAGTCACCCACGTGGTTGCGCGCGATCACCCGGTGCCCGGCGAAGCGGTACATCCGCGCCAACGCGTCACCGATGACGGTGGAGCGCAGGTGGCCGACGTGCATCTCCTTGGCGACGTTGGGCGCCGAGTAGTCGATGATCACGTTACGCGCCGTCGGCGACGCGGCGACGCCGAGGCGCTCGTCGGCCCGCAGCGCCGTCAGCTGCTGGCTCAAGAACCCTGGGCTGAGCGTCAGATTAAGGAATCCCGGTCCGGCGACCTCGACCGCGGCGACGCCCTCGAGGTCGGCGCGGCCCACGACCTCCTCGGCCACCTCGCGCGGCGACCGGCCCACGCGCTTGGCGAGGGCCATCACGCCGTTCGCCTGGTAGTCCCCGCGATCCGACGTGCGAAGCACCGGATCAGCGCCGACCTCGACAACGTCGAAGGCGACTTGAAGGCGCGAGAGCAGTACGTCGTAGGTCGTAGCCATGGCCCTCAGTCTCGCACCTGGTCCCCGGGCCCGCCCACACGCTGGTCCGAGACGGGTCCGGCGCGAACACGGCAGAATGGCTCCATGAACTCACTCAACTCCTTCAACTCGGAATCCACACTCGACGTGGCGGGCCGCTCGCTCAAGTACTTCTCGCTGCGCGCCGACGCCCTCGCCAGCTTCGGGGTCGACCAGCTGCCCTATTCAATCAAGGTCCTGCTAGAGAACCTGCTTCGCCACGAGGACGGCGTCAAGGTCGACCACTCCGACATCGAGGCGCTGGCCCGCTGGGGCGAGAACCCGACGCGCCACGGCGAGGCCGCGGGTGACGACGCCCGCGAGATCGCCTTCACGCCCGAGCGGGTACTGATGCAGGACCTCACCGGCGTACCGGCCGTCGTCGACCTCGCCTCCATGCGCGACGCCATGATCGCGCTCGGCGGCGACCCCAACAAGATCAATCCGCTCGTCCCGGTGGAGTTGGTCATCGACCACTCGGTGATCCTCGAACGGACCGGGACCCCGGAAAGCTACGAGGAGAACGTTGCGATCGAGTACGACCGCAACGTCGAGCGCTACACCTTCTTGAAGTGGGCCCAGAGTTCGTTCCAGCAGTTTCGCGTCGTGCCTCCGGGCATGGGCATCTGTCACCAGGTCAACCTCGAGCACCTCGCGAGGGTGGTCTTCGAGCACGACGGTGTCGCCTACCTCGACACGGTGGTGGGCACGGACTCGCACACCACCATGGTGAACGGACTGGGCGTGCTGGGCTGGGGCGTGGGCGGCATCGAGGCCGAGGCCGGCATGCTCGGCCAACCAACGTCGATGCTGATCCCGCCCGTCGTGGGACTGCGCCTCACCGGCGCGACGCGCGAGGGTGTGACCGCCACCGACGTGGTGCTCACCATCACCGAACACCTGCGCAAGCACGGCGTCGTCGGCAAGTTCGTCGAGGCCTACGGACCGGGCGTCTCGTCGCTCTCCCTCGAGACCCGCGCCACCATTGGCAACATGTCGCCCGAGTACGGCGCCACCTGCGCCATCTTCCCGATCGACCAGATCACGATTGACTACCTCAGGTTCACGGGCCGCCCGCCAGAGCAGCTCGACCTGGTCGAGACCTACGCTAAGGCGCAGGGACTCTGGCACGACGAGCACTCCGTCGAGCCGACCTACTCCGAACACGTTGAGTTGGATCTCTCGAGCGTCGAGCCGAGCCTCGCCGGACCGAAGCGGCCCCAGGACCGGGTGTCGCTCGCGGGGGCCCGAGGGGCTTTTCGCGACGCCCTCGGCCGTGAGCCCATGGACGTGGTCGGCTTCGGGGTGGCCGAGCACCTGCGCGACGGCGCCGTCACGGTCGCCGCGATCACCTCGTGCACCAACACCTCGAACCCGTCGGTGCTCGTCGCCGCGGGGCTCGTGGCCCGTCGCGCGGTCGAGCGCGGGCTGCGTCCCAAGATCTGGGTGAAGACCTCCCTCGCGCCCGGGAGCCGCGTCGTCATGGACTACCTGGCGCGAGCGAACCTCGTGGGTCCCCTCGAAGAGCTGGGCTTCTACCTCGCCGGCTTCGGCTGCACCACCTGCATTGGCAACACGGGCCCCCTGCTCGAGGGTGTCTCGGAGCTCGTGAACGAGCACGACCTCTCGGTCGTCTCGGTGCTCTCCGGGAACCGGAACTTCGAAGGACGCATCCACCCCGACGTGAAGCAGAACTTCCTCGCGAGCCCGCCGCTCGTCGTGGCCTACGCCCTCGCCGGCACCATCGACATCGACCTCACGTCCGAGCCGCTCGGCACGGGCTCGAACGGCCAGCCGGTCTTCCTCTCGGACCTGTGGCCGAGCGACGCCGAGGTCGCCGAGGCGGTTCGCGCCTCGATCACCCCCGCGATGTTCGAGGAGCGCTACGCCAGCGCCTTCTCCGGCGACGACCGCTGGCGGGCCGTGCCCTCGACCAACGCCGTCACCTACGACTGGGACGCGACGTCGACCTACGTGAAGCTGCCGCCCTACTTCGACGGGCTTACGATGGAGCCGGACATCGTCCACGACGTCGAGGGCGCCCGGGTGCTCGCCAAACTGGGCGACTCGGTCACGACCGACCACATCTCACCGGCTGGCAACATCCGCGCCAGCGTCGCGGCCGGGCGCTACCTGACCGACGGCGGCGTCGCCCAATCCGATTTCAACAGCTACGGCACGCGCCGGGGCAACCACGAGGTCATGGTGCGCGGCACGTTCGCCAACATCCGCCTGCGCAACCTCATGGCTCCGGGCACCGAGGGCGGCGTCACCGTGAAGCTGCCCGAGGGCACCGAGATGTCGATCTTCGACGCGGCCGTGGCCTACGCCAACGAGGGAACCCCGCTGATAATCATCGGCGGCAAGGAGTACGGCAGCGGCTCGAGTCGCGACTGGGCGGCCAAGGGTACCAAGCTGCTCGGCGTCAAGGCCGTCCTCGTCGAGAGCTTCGAGCGGATCCACCGCTCCAATCTGGTCGGCATGGGCGTCTTGCCCCTGGAGTTCCTCCCCGAGGAGTCGGCCCAGACCTACAACCTCGACGGCACCGAGACGTTCTCGGTCACCGGACTCGAAGCGCTCAATCGGGGCGAGACGGTGTCGCGAGTCACGGTGCGCGCCACGCGCGTCAGCGGCGAGGTCGTCACGTTCGAGGTGCGCCTGCGCATCGACACCACCACGGAGGCCGAGTACTACCGCCACGGTGGCGTGCTCAACTTCGTGCTGCGCCAGCTGGCGGCCAGCTAACCCTTCTTGTCGCCGAGGGCCTTGGACGCGGCGGCGTCGGTGCTGTCGAAGAGCCGGATGTGGCGCACCGCCTTGACGGGTGAGTCCTTGAGGCGCGCGCGCACCGCGTTGTTGGCGCGCGCGAAGGAGATCGAGACCTGGTCCTTGATGAGGTCCTCGACCACCTGGCCCAGCATGACCATGCCGGTGTAGTCGATCTCGGAGATCGCGACCGCGTCGATGACGACGTGCTTGGTGTGGGGGTACTTGGCCAACAGGTCGTGCAACTCGCGGCGAAAGACCCCGGCGTTGGCGAAGAAGATGTCCTCGTCGAAGAGCACCGCGAGGACGTGATCCACGAGTTCGACGGCGTGCTCGTCGTAGGGCTCCCAGCTCGTCGTTCCCTTGCGCCGACCCATCACGATCATGCGCGGACGGGCCGATCGCCAGGTCTGGTCGAGGATCGCGAGGCCGACCGCGATGGCGAGACCCTGCTCGACGCCGAGCAGCACGACCCCGAGCAGGGACACCATCGAGAGCGCGAATTCGATCGGGTTGGTGCGAAGTATCGCACGGAACTGGCCGACCTTGATAAGCCGCCCAGCCACGAAGAACAACACGCCCGCCAGTGCCGCCAACGGGATCATGTGGGCGTACTTGGCGGCCGGTGAGAGTACCAGCGCGCCGAGGCCGGCCACCAGCCCGACCATCTTCGTACGACCACCGGCGAGCCGGGTGACCGTGGTGCGGGCCGGACTGGCGTTGACCGGGAACGCCCCGGCGAGGCCGGCCGCGACGTTGGCGAGGCCGATGCCGACGAAGTCCCGGCTGAGGTCGTCGGCGACGCCGAGCTCGTCGGCCGACGTGCGCGACGTCGCCGCGCTCTGGCTGATGATCACGATCACCAGGGTCAGCGCGGTCGTGACGACGATCCCCCACTCGTGGGGGTGCAACCAGTGAAGGCGCCACGTCGGCGCCCCGGCGCTCACGGCGCCCAGTTCCAGGACCCCGTGACTGGCGAGCGACGCCAAGGCGCTCAGCGCTGTGGCCGCCACGACGGCGCCGAGCGCCCAGGGCAGTCGCGCGTTCAGCCGCTCGCCGACGACCATGATGAGGAGCGTCCCCGCGGCGATCGCGACCGACCAGGCGCTGACGTGTCCCAGCTGATGGCTGAGCGAGGCCAGTCGCTGGAAGAACGACTGGCCGCCCGAAGCGACCCCGAGAGCGCGGGGCAACTGGTGCACGATGATGATGAAGCCGATGCCGGCCATGAAGCCCGCGACGATCGGCACGGAGAGGAAATCGGCCAGCCAGCCGAGGCGCAACAGGCCGATCGCCGTCACGATCAGGCCGGCCACGACGGCCGTCGCGGCCACGAGTTCGAGGTACTGGACCGACGAGGCCGGCGCCACGCGCAACAGCGCAACGGCAAAGAGCGGGGCGATCGTCGAGTCGGCACCCACCGAGAGGATCGGGTTGGAACCGACGACGAAGAAGACGAGCGACGCCGCGATGAAGGCGATCATCGCCGTGAAGGCCGGCACTCCGGCGAGCTGGCTGGTGGCCAGCTGCTCGGGAATGGCGATGGCGAGCAAGGTGATCCCGGCGAGGAACTGACCGGGAAAGTTGCCTTTGGTCAGGCCGAGGAGGGTCTCGTCGAGGCCGCGGGCGGCGACTCGACTGTCGATGGGCGTTCGTTCGACGTCACGCTTGGGACCCATAGCGACACCTTACGGCCGGCGTCGCGTCGCGGCGACTAGCTGGTGACGATGACGCGGAAGCCCTCGGCGAGGTGGCCCTTCTTTAGCCCGGCGTTCTTCGCGGTCAAGCGGGCCCAGTTCTTCAGCATCTTCTTCAGCCCCTTGTTGTCCCCGACCTGGCTCTCGTGGCGCATGAGGGCGGCGTGCTTCTGATCGAACCGCTTCGTGATGTCCACCACCATCGTGGGGCTGCTCCCGTTCAGCCAGACGAGCGGCACGGTGTGGGGCGAGAGGCCCTCGCGCAACAGCTCGGGGAAGGCGTGGGGGTTGCGCGCGTCAGGGTAGACGGCGCGCATCGTCGCCTCGCCGGTCGCCATGTGGTCGGGGTGGCTCGCGCGGATGCGCTCCCAGTTGCGCTCGGGGCTCTGGGTGATGACGAGGTCGGGCCTGTGGGTCCGGATCACGCGGGCGATCTCGCGTCGTAGCAGGAATGTCGGTTCGACTTGGCCGTCGGGCCAGCGAAGGAACGTGAGGTTCGTGACACCGACCTCCTCGGCGGCGGCTCGCTGCTCGGCCTCGCGGATCTCGGTACGCTCCTCGCGGGTGTGGTTCGAGTCGTCCCCGCCGGCGTCGCCCGACGTGACGAGGCAGTAGGCGACGTCAACGCCCTTACGCGTCAGGGTCGCCACGGTGCCGGCCGAGCCGAAGTCGACGTCGTCGGGGTGGGCCACCACGACCAGGGCCCGCTTGATCGACTTGTCGTGCTTGAAGACGGGCAGTGCCTTGTTCTTCTTGCTCACAGTACCGAGTCCTCCTTGGTCGGATCCCAGCTGGCGAGGTCCTTCAGGTGCGGGTCGTTCGAGAATACTTCAATGATCGGGCGCTTCAAACCGAGTCGGCGCATGATGACCTCGGCCTCGATGATCTGGTTCCAGAGCAGGAGCGACACCACGACCCCCGCGGAGCCGGCCCGGGCGGTGCGCCCCGAGCGGTGGAGGTAGGCCTTGTGGTCTTCGGGCGGGTCGAAGTGCATGACGCAGTCCACACCCTCGATGTGCAGGCCGCGCGCCGCGACGTCGGTCGCGACGAGCACGGCGAGGCGGTCGGCGGAGAAGTCGGCGAGCGCCTTCTCGCGCTGGCTCTGGCGAAGGTCGCCGTGGATGGCCGCGGCGTCCACGCCCTCCTTCGTCAGCTGCTCGACGAGGCGATCGGCCCCGCGCTTGGTGCGACAGAAGATAAGCGTCTTGTCGAACGACTGGCAGATGGTGGCGGCGACCTTGATGCGGTCCATCTGGTGGATGTTCAAGAAGTGGTGCACCATCAGTGACACGGTCTGGGTGTCGCTCGCCACCTCATGGAAGACCGGGTCGGTGAGGTAGCGCTTGACCAGCCGGTCGATGGCGCCGTCGAGGGTTGCCGAGAAGAGCAGCGTCTGGTGGGGGTGCTCGGCGATGCGCCGCAGCACCCACTCGACCTGGGGCATGAAGCCCATGTCGGCCATGCGGTCGGCCTCGTCGAGCACGAGCACGTCAAGACCCTCGACGTTGAGCTCGCCGCGGTCGCCGAGGTCGATGAGTCGACCGGGCGTGGCGATGATCACGTCGCAGCCCTTGCGCAGCGACTTCACCTGTCGTTCGATATCGGCGCCACCGTAGACGGCGTTCACGTGCAGGCCGAGGGCCGCGCCGAGGGGCTCGAGCACCTCGTGGACCTGGACGGCCAGTTCGCGCGTCGGGAGCAGCACTAGGCCGCGGGGCCGCGCCGGGCCGCCGGCCTTGGCGCGGTGAGACTGGCCGGCCGAGATGCGCTGGAGCATCGGCAGGCCGAATCCGAGGGTCTTGCCCGACCCGGTCTTGGCCTTGCCGCAGACGTCTCGTCCCGCGAGGGCGTCGGCGATGGTCATGGCCTGGATCGGAAAGGCGGTGATGATGCCCTGCTCGGTCAAGACGGCGCACAACTCGGGCGAGACGCCCAGGTCGACGAAGGTCTTAGTGGTCGCGTACAAGTCCTGTGCCGACGGCACGGACTCCTTGGTTTCACTACTCACGGACGGTGGTCTTTTCTCGGTTGGACCCGAAACCGGCGTTCGAAAGTGAGGGCCCAAGCTCAATTCCCAGAGCTTCCCTCGTAGTCTACGTCAGATACCAAGATTTCCAGCGAAAACCTTGAGGAGAACCATGGCCCGGCTAGAAGTTGGCAACAAGGCACCGGTATTCACACTGGTGAACCAGGACGGTGCAACGTTCTCACTGAAGGATCTCGTCGGTCGGCGCTTCGTCCTGTACTTCTATCCCGCCGACGACACGCCCGGATGCACCAAGGAGGCGTGCCAGTTCAACGACGGGCTCGCGACGTTCAAGAAGCTTGGCGTCAAGGTGGTCGGGGTCTCGCCCGACGCCACGTCGAAGCACGTGGCGTTCCGTGCGAAATACGGGCTCGACTTCGAGTTGCTGAGCGACCCCGACCATTCGGTGATGAAGAAGTACGGCGCCTTCGGCGAGAAGATGATGTACGGCACGTGGGTCACCGGGGTGATCCGATCGACCTTCGTCATTGGCCCGAGCGGCCAGGTCGAGCACGCCTGGTACGCAGTGCGCGCCGACGGTCACGCCGCGAAGGTGCTCAGTTCGCTCGGTGCTTAGGGGCGTAGTGGCGACGCACCGTGCGAAAGCGGTGCCAGAAACCCCAGGCGAGCAGCAGCACGAGCACGATGATCGTCGGAGCCTGGAACATGTGGAAGTCCTTGCTCACGTTCTTCCAGTTGCTGCCCGCGGCGTAGCCGAGCCCGGCCAGCAGCGAGACCCACGCGGCCGAACCAATCAGCGTCAGCACCATGAACCTTCCTCGCTTCATCTCGGCGATACCGGCGGGCACCGAGATGGCGCTTCGCACGACGGGCAGCACGCGACCGATCAGCACCGAGATTGAGCCGTACTTCGCGAACCAGCGCTCCGCCGCGTCGAGGTCCTTGTGAGTCAGGAGAATCCACTTGCCCCAGCGGTCCACGATGGTGCGCCCGGCCGTGCGACCGACCTCGTAGGCGATGATCGAACCCACGAGCGAGCCGAGCGTGCCGATGAGGATGACGAGCCAGATGTTGAAGTGCGAGGCACCACCGACCGCGACCGTGCTGAATGCCCCAGCAAAACCGAAGGTGACCTCGGAGGGGATCGGCGCGCACGCCGACTCGACGATCGAGAGCACGACCAGCGCGAAGTAACCGTAACTCTGGACGAATGATTGCATGGCCCCATTCTTGCCGACGCCGCCACCCCGGCGTGACGGCCCCGTCGGGCAGACTGATTCGGGAGGTGCAATGGAGAGGGTGCCGTTATTTGAGGAGCTGGACGCCCCCTGGGTGGGCGCACGGCTGGGCGTCGACGACGCGACGTCGTTGACGTCAACGCCGATCGGCT